>JAAZNH010000336.1 GCA_012798365.1 Methanomicrobiales archaeon
TCCTGTACCTACCATCGCAAGAACCATGATGGTGCATATCCGACAGATTACCTGCAATCCTGTATCCTCCCGCATCTGTTTTCTCTCTGCCGGAGGACCGACCGCAACGTTTTTTAAAGCGGCATGTCGACATACTCTTTGCCTCCGGGCAGGTTCCGGTCCTTCTGGTCGCCAAACTCATGAGGGCCGGTCCATTTTTTTAAAAAAATTTTATTGTTTCTTAAAGCATTTTTAGAATTTATATTGATAATTATTGTGATTTTAATCTAATGCCATACATTAATGATTAGCATAAAATCCATTGGTTATCGTATCCACGATGAAATCAGGTGGCCTCAAGAAACGTTTTGCCAAGAACCAGCAGATCCGGTTCATCATCCACGTACTGGATTTTCAGCATCGGGACATCACGGACAGGCTTGACTAACGCTGGTGCGGTATAAAAGTGAAGGGTCAGGAGCGGCCCGGTGTTACTGTCCGTCGCAACCTCCCGTCGTTAACCTGCCCTTTCCCCCTTGTTACGGGGTATGATAATTCGGAGCCCGTAAAAGGCCCGGTTGTACGACTTTTGCCTCACCCCCTGTTTTGGCAGAGGCAATGTTTCGAAGACTGGCGTCTTCTCATGTCTCATGTCTTCAACATCCGACATTTTGGAAAATGAGGTACTTCTCCCGGAATACATCGCCATTCCCTGACGGCAATTAATGAGGCTGTATGGAGCAACGTTACAGCACACTCCAGGAGGAGCGGCCGTGCTTTGTCTCCTGTGCGTGTCCGCGATTCCTGGCCGGCAGCTTTTGCCGCGCTGTTACAATGCCCGGCTGATACAAAAACCTGCAGCCCCAGACTTTTTCATTCTCTCACGGCTCTTCTTCCGGTTCCCGGAACAGCGGGGCCGCAAGCGCAATGTACGATGGTGTGCCGTACACGATGGCAACATCCTCCTCAAGGAGCTGCGTCTCGCCGCTGAGCCCGGTGATCGACTCCGATCCCCGCTGGAGTGCAAGGATGGTGATGTTATGCCGCTTGCGGAGGTTGAATTCCCCCAGCGTTTTTCCGGCAAGCGGCGATCCCTTCTCAACGGTGAAAGCGCTGATCGTGATGTTGGGCAGGTTCTTCATCAGGTCCGGCAGCGTGCCTTTGGGTTCGGACCTGCTGCGCAACATCTGGTACCCGCTGGACCGGACTTCGCTGATAAATGATTCAATACGGTCGCGGGGGATGAAGTACTTGTGCAGGACCCGCGTGAAGATCTCAACCGAGGTCTCGAACTCCTCGGCAATGACTTCATCAGCGCCCGCAAGGTAGAGGGCTTCCATCTCGTTCACGTACCGGGTCCGGACCGTGATGATCACATTCTCGTTGAGGTGCCGGACATGGGCGGTGATTTTGCGTGTTGCAACCGGGTCGTTGATTGCGATAACGGCAATACGGGCGGACCGGACCCCGGCATGGTTCAGCACGCCCTCGCTTGTGGCATCGCCAAAGATGACCGGCTCGCCTTCGAGCCGGGCTTCCGTAACCAGGTCAGGGTTCAGTTCGACGATACTGTACGGGATCTGGCCGTGCCGGGCTGCCCGGGCAAGGTTCCGCCCGGTCACGCCATACCCGATGATCACGAGATGATCTTTGCGCTCGGGGTGGTGTTTCCCGTCATCGATCCCACAGGTGCCCTGGGCGATGACCGAGAGGGACGGGAGGTGACAGAGTCTTGAAGTGAGCGGGTGGCCCAGGCCAAGGACAAACGGTGTTGCTGCCATGGTCACAAGGGCAATGGCAAGGAACATCTGGTACGTGTCAACCGGTAACAGGCCGGCAACGGTGCCGCTCTGGGCAATAATGAACGAAAACTCCCCGACCTGTGCAAGCGCAAGTCCCGTGAGGGCTGCAGTACGCAGCGGGTAACCGAGCGCAAGCGGGGCTGCGGTTGCAAGTACCGCTTTTGCACCCAGCACGAGCACGATAAAGAAGATGATTAGCCAGATGTTGGCGGCAACAAAATGGATATTGAGCAGCATCCCGATAGAGATGAAGAAGAAACTGGTGAAGATGTCCCGGAAGGGCAGCACGATGCTGACAGCCTGGTGGCTGTATTCCGAGCCGGAGATGATGAGACCGGCAAGGAGGGCGCCGATTGCAAACGAGACACCGGTGAACGAGACAAGCCACGCTACACCGAAGCAGATAAGGATGACAAAGAGCAGGAACATCTCCTGGTTTTTTGTCCGGGCGATCTCGTAGAGGAGCTTCGGGATGATCCAGCGGGCGGAGACGATAAGGGTTATGATAATGGCAAAATCCTGGAAGATCATTAAGCCGATATCCCGGCCGGAGAGGAGCGGCTCGA
>JAAZNH010000337.1 GCA_012798365.1 Methanomicrobiales archaeon
ACCGCGCCGACCCCGCCGCCCCAGAAGAGTTTTTTATGATAGGCAGAACGCATGGCATCCAGCGTCTCCTTGGTCATTCCCGCTCCCGTACCCACTCCGTCAATATTGAGGATGATGCAGCCGGAAAAATTCCAGCCATTGGCCTGCCGGAGCATATCCACGGGGTCCCTTCCGGAAGGAATGACCCGCCCTCCCTTGAGATCGAGGCTTAAGAACCCGTCCCGGTAACGTGAAAGATCCTCTCCCCCGGTCTCGGTCCCGATGATATTGGTGATATGGTATCCCTCAAGCGTATCCGCGGGGGATACCGAGCCCCGGTCAACATAACAGGCAGACACCATGCGTGCGCACTCGCGGATGACCTGGTCATGCGAGCCCTTTCCCGTAATGCGGTCAAGGTCTGCGATGTAGATGAATTTCGGTGCAATGGCTTTCACAAACCCGACCGGCTCAGCCGTCGGCGAAAGGCCCCAGTCCAGCGGTCTGTACGTATCTCTTTGCCCGGATTTTCCATGGACAACATGACGGTCTTTCAAATCCATTGCCAGTATCAGATCCATAGACGAACCCAAAACCACTATTAGGTCAGAAGATCATTAAACTTTATGCAATTATTGGTCAGCCCCAGCTCTATCGCCGAAGCAAGGCATTCAACCGCCGCTGACATTATCGACGTCAAGAAACCTTCCGAAGGATCGCTCGGGGCGAATTTCCCCTGGGTTATCCGCGAGATCAAGGAGTTTGCCAAAAAGCCGGTCAGTGCGGCAATCGGCGATTTTGATTACCGGCCGGGTGGCGCATCGCTTGCTGCGTACGGTGCAGCCTGTGCCGGGGCTGATTATGTCAAGATCGGGCTCGCATTCGAAGGTGCTGAAGAGGCAAACGATGTCATTGATGCGGTCGTCAAGGCAGTAAAGGACGAGTTCCCCAAAAAGTTCGTTGTCATCGCTGCCTATTCCGATTATGAACGCATGCACTCTATCTCCCCATTCGACATGGCCCCGATCGCGGCCGAATGCGGGGCGGATTTTGCCATGATCGATACCGGCATCAAGGACCGCCAGAGCACGTTTGCGTTCATGAACGAGGACCTGCTCCGGGCCTTTACCGAGAAGAACAAAAAACTCGGTCTCGGGACTGCCCTTGCCGGTGCACTGAAGTTTGAAGACATTGATGCGTTAAAACGCATCAACCCGGAAATTATCGGCGTGCGGGGGATGGTCTGTGGCGGGGACCGGAATGCAACCGTCCGCGAGGATTTGATCAAGACCGCGCTTGCCATGATCAGGTGAATCATGTTCGTCGAGAAGCTGGATGTACCCCTCTCCTTAACCTTTGATGATGTACTGCTCAAACCCCAGGCCTCATGGCTTGAACCCTCAGAAGCGGATATCAGGTCACGGTTCACGAAGAAGATCAATGTGAATATCCCGCTCGTCTCCGCAGCCATGGATACCGTGACCGAGGCAACAATGGCCATCACCCTTGCCCGCGAAGGGGGTATCGGTGTCATCCACCGGAACATGACTGCTGAGCGCTCCCTGCAGGAAGTCACGTTTGTCAAGCAGGCCGAAGAACTGATCGAACGCGAAGTCCTGTACGTGGAGAACACGGCAACGGTCTCCGATGCCGAACGGATCATGCAGCAGTACAGCATCGGCGGCGTCCCGGTCATCGAGAAGGGGAAGATCATCGGTATCGTCAGCCGGCGCGATGTCCGTGCCATTGTCCAGAAGCGGGGTGATGAGAAGATCACCGCGATCATGACAAAGAAGCCGATCGTTGCTGATGAGGATATCACGGCCGAGAAGGCGCTTGAGATCATGTACACCAACAAGGTCGAGCGGCTGCCGGTTGTTGACAAGAAAGGAAAACTGCTGGGCATCATCACGATGCAGGATATCCTGGAGAAACGCCAGTATCCGAAAGCAACCCGGGATAAAAATGGCAGTCTCTGCGTTGCTGCCGCGGTTGGCCCGTTCGATTTTGCCCGGGCTGAGCTCCTTGACCAGAATGGTGTTGACGCGCTGGTTGTCGACTGCGCCCACGGCCACAACATGAAGGTGGTTGCCGGCGTGAAGGATATCAAGGGCAGCGTCAAGGCACAGGTTATTGCCGGCAATATCGCGACACGGGAAGCCGCCCTTGACCTTCTCGATGCCAATGTCGATGGCATCAAGGTCGGTATCGGGCCCGGTTCGATCTGTACAACCCGTATTGTCGCCGGTACCGGTGTCCCGCAGATCTCTGCTGTCGCAAATGTGGCTGAAGTTTCCCGGCCGGCCGATGTTCCGGTCATCTCCGATGGCGGCATCCGGTTCAGCGGGGATGTGGCAAAAGCCATTGCAGCCGGTGCTGACACGGTCATGATGGGCAGCATGTTTGCCGGTACCGATGAATCGCCCGGCAAAGTCATCAGCATGAAAGGCCGGCGCTACAAGCAGTACCGCGGCATGGGATCGCTTGGCGTCATGAGTTCCGGCCAGTCAAGCGACCGGTATTTCCAGAAGAAGGATATCGGCAGCACCAAGTTTGTACCCGAGGGTGTTGAAGGCGTCACCCCGTATGTCGGGCACGTGGGCGAGGTCATCTACCAGCTGGTCGGCGGCCTCAAATCAGCGATGGGCTACACGGGTTCAAAGACAATCAGCGACATGCACAAGGGTGCGCAGTTTGTCCGGATCACCAACGCCGGAATGACCGAGAGCCACCCGCACAATATCATGATCACTGACGAAGCGCCGAACTACCGGCTCTTCGAATAATCACTCCCCCTTCTCCCATCCCGTTTTTTGCACAGGTTTTTATCCAGCGCATGCCATAGGTGCCCGTGGGGAATCTTTAATGCGCCGCCCTGTGCTCTTTGGCCGGTTGTTCTCCGATTATCCGCCGCCGCTTTGCCGTAATCCTGTCCATTCTGCCGTGCTCTCCGCCCTGTTTCCCGGGCTCGGGCAGGTGTATAATTACCAGATCGTGCGGGGGCTTGTCTTTGCCATTGTTTTCATCATCTTCATCCCGCTGATCCTGCCGGCGGTTTTTCTCTGGTGTGTTGCGGTCTGGGATGCCTATTCGTACGCGAAGAAAATCAATGAAAAGCCGCAAACGGTGTCTGAATAACACGCGCTCCCGTTTACCGGATATCGCGGTTGTATAGATCAAAATCCTTTTTGCGTAGCCCGTAACACCGGCAGTGTGGATCTTTTTATCCTGCGCCACGGGAAAGCCGAGGATGCCGGGCATGGCATTACTGATGCACAGCGGAAGCTGACAAAGAAGGGGCGCGAGGAGATCGAAGGGCTTGCGCTCTGGATGGCAGAGCATGAGCTGGAATTTGATCTCATTGCAGCAAGCCCGCTTACCCGCGCCATCGAGACCGCGGCTATCGTTGCTGACACTCTTGGGTGCCCGGAGAAGGTTGTCGAGTGGAAGGTGCTTGTCCCGGGCGGGAACCCGGATACGGTCTGCCGCGAAGTGGACCGGTACGCGGATGCTGCAGCCGTCCTTCTGGTGGGCCATGAGCCCCTCCTGTCAGCGCTGGTGGCAAGGATCATAGCCGGTGATGAGGGTGCCGGCATTCTAATGGGAAAAGGGGCGCTTGCCTGGATTCGTGATTTCTCGATACACCAGCGTCCTGCCGGCGAGCTGCAGTGGCTGGTGACCCCGAAGATGGTTATCCCTCCCCGCGCGTGATCCCTTTTTTTCACCTGCCTGTGCCGTAAATGTTCATGCGCGGTCACGATCCCAGCCTGTGCAGATGATTGTGACATGTTCCTGGTTTCTGGTCCGGGAACGTGTTTTTTCAAAAACAGTATCGTTCTGAGGACAATTTCCTGTAGCTTGGTTCTTGAATTTTTCTCCACGAATTGGCCTGAAAAAACCCATACCATCGTTCCGGAACGTTCCAATCCAATCTTTCTCCCCGGCAATTCTCTTTCTATGCGTCAGAAATAATTCGCAATTTAAAAATTCCCGGCACAATTATTTATCCAAACGCATGCGCTGGTTTGAACACATAACCTGAAGGATCCACCCTCAAACTGGTGCGGTTTTACGAATTTAAGTCATTTTCAGAAAGATTTGGATTTGTTGACTGATCTGCTCCGGGAATTGGGGGCGGCCAGTCATCGCTGAGGAGCACAACGATACCGGGACCGGCCAAGAGCCCTTTTGGGCATCACCCGCACACTCCCGCGCCTGGTTCTCCGGTATCTGTAACTTCCCTCTCCTCTGCTCCAGATGAATAAAACGGAGGAATATGTTTGAACCGTTTGCATAAAGCCAGGTTTTTTCTTTTCGTGGTGCTGGCTGTTGCGCTTTGTATGGTCTGTTCCCCGGCAGCAGCCGTTGCCGGCGGGCCGATCATCATTGATCACACCAGCACCCATCTTGACGAGGTACCGCTCAGCGCGATCCAGGATGCCAAATCCACGCTTCACATCGCGTATGGGCATACTTCGCACGGGGGCCAGATCACGACCGGCATGTCCGGCCTGACCACGTTTGCCGGCGCCCCGTATGGCGGCTCGACCTACAAATATAACAATGGCGGTACGGGCGGAGCCCTAGACCTTCGCGACACACCGTTCTCCGGTGCATCGGATCTTGGCAACCCGGACCGGACTGCCTGGGCTTCTGCCACCCGGACCTATCTTAACGCTCACTCGGAAGTGAACGTGGTGATGTGGTCCTGGTGCGGCCAGGCCGATACCACGGCAGCCAACATCAACACGTACCTGTCCCTGATGAACCAGCTTGAGCAGGACTACCCGGATGTACAATTCGTGTACATGACCGGCCATCTTGTCGGTTCCGGCGAGAGCGGTAACCTCAACCAGAGGAATGAGCAGATCCGTGCCTATGTACGGGCCAACAACAAGATCCTCTATGATTTTGCCGACATCGAGAGCTACGATCCCGATGGCCTTGTCAATTACATGAAGCTGTACGCCAATGACAACTGTGACTACACCCAGAACGGCGTAAGCCATAACTGGGCAACCGCGTGGCAGAACGCCCACCCCGGTGAATGGTACAGCTGCAGTGCAGCGCACTCCCAGCCGCTCAATGCCAACCAGAAGGCCTATGCTGCCTGGTACATGTTCGCCCGCCTTGCGGGCTGGGACGGCTCGGTAACACCCACGCCGACCCCGACGCCCACGCCGACCCCGACGCCCACGCCGACCGTCACCCCGACACCGGCCCTGCCGGTTGCGCTGCCGGACCAGGCAAATGTCCCGACCGATCCTGACGCGGACAACCGGTACGAAGACCTCAACGGCAATGCCGAGACGGACTTCAACGATGTTGTCCTGTTCTTTAAGCACATAGACTGGATCGCGGAACACGAACCGCTCGCGGCCTTTGACTTCAACAGCAATGGCGAGACTGACTTCCAGGATATTGTCCTCCTGTTTAAGGAGGTATAACCCGCCATGCAGAACCAGACTGCACTCCCTGCAGCGGCAGTCCTTGTCCTGCTGGTGCTCGTCCCCGGCATTTCCGCGGCAGAAACATACACGTTTATCAGTTCGTGGGGATCCGCAGGGACTGGCGACGGCCAGTTCTCCATGCCGGTGGGAATTGCAACCGATGCCGGCGGCAATGTCTATGTTGCCGATGCCCAGAACAACCGTGTCCAGAAGTTTACCCCTGATGGCACGTTTGTTGCGAAGTGGGGATCTTCCGGTACCGGAAACGGGCAGTTCCACATGCCGTTTGGTGTTACCACCGACTCCACCGGCAATGTCTATGTGACCGACAACAACAACCACCGCGTCCAGAAGTTCACCCCGGCCGGGACCTATGTCGCAAAGTTCGGGTCCATCGGCAGCGGCAATGGTTCGCTTTATTACCCGTGGGGAGTTGTGGTTGATTCGTCGGGTAACATCTATGTTGTCGACAACAGCAACAACCGCATTGAGAAATTCAGCCCGTCCGGGACCTACCTCGCCCAGTGGGGATCTTACGGCTCCGGTAACGGCCAGTTCAATTATCCCGCCGGCATTGCCCTCGATGGTTCCGGCAATGTCTATGTTGTGGATACCTACAACAACCGGATCCAGAAATTCACTGCAGATGGCACCTACCTGTCCAGCTGGGGAACGTTCGGGTCCGGGAACGGGCAGTTCAATTACCCCGGCGGGGTTGCGATCGATGCTGACGGCAATGTATTTGTGACAGACACGTTCAACAACCGTGTCCAGAAGTTCACCCCGCAGGGTACCTTCATCACCACCTGGGGATCTGCCGGGCTGAACCCGGGACAACTCTCGTCCCCGACCGGCATTGCTGTTGACGCTTCCGGCATGGTCTATGTCGGCGAGTATGGCACCAACCGGGTCTCAAAGTTTGCCCTCTCCCCCGAGGTTGCTGCCCTGCCCGGCCAGGCCACGCTACCGACTGATCCTGACCATGACGGCCGCTACGAAGACCTCAACGGGAACGGCGAGGCTGACTTCAACGATGTTGTCCTGTATTTCAAAAACATCGACTGGATAGCGGACAGTGAACCGGTTGCTGCCTTTGATTTCAACAGCAACAAAGAGATCGATTTCCAGGACGTCGTTGTCCTGTTTAAGGAGGTCTGACCGCGATGCTGTCCGACCGGGATTTCTGCCGTATGCTGGTGACCGTATGGGTTATCACAGCGGCTGCACTCTGCATTCCGGTAACCGCTTCTCCATTGAATGAGACCTGGTCGGCCATGTATGGCGGACCATACATGGAGAATGGTTACGCGGTGGTGCAGGCCGGTGACGGCGGCTATGTCGTTGCAGGCGATGCCCGGTCATCAGACAGTGTCGTCTCGAACGACGGATGGATGATCAAAACTGACGGATCCGGAACAAAACAATGGGACCGGAAATTCGGTGGCAGCAGGTATGACAGCCTTACCTCTCTTGTTCCTGTTCCTGACGGCTATGTCCTGGCAGGCACAACGCTCTCGTTCCCCTCCTATGGCGGGCAGGACGCATGGCTCATCCGGACCGATTCCAACGGAAATGAACTGTGGAATCACACCTATGGAGGATACAGTACTGATCTTTTCAATTCCGTTATCCGGACTCCTGACGGCGGTTTTACCGCTGCAGGCATTACCGACTCCTATGGCAGCGGCAGCGGTGATGCATTCCTGGTCAGGATCGCACAGGACGGCACCGAACAATGGCATGCCGCATTCGGCGGCGTGAAAGCTGACCGTGCTGTAAGCCTTGCACAACTGCAAGACGGAGGATACATTCTTGCCGGATCCACCTGGTCGCTTGGCCCGAATGATACTAACCTGTATCTCATCCGGACAGACAGCGGCGGCAATCTCATCTGGCAGAAGACATACGGGCACAATATCCACACCTATGGCAATGATGTGCTCGCACTCCCCGATGGCGGCTTTGTTGCAGTCGGGTATACCGATCCTTACCCTGCAGCAGGAAACCGTTCTGTTTACGCTGTCCGCACCGATAGTGCCGGCACCATCGTCTGGGAGAAGACACCCGGTTCAGTCCGGCTGACTTCTGAGGGCAGGTCCGTCACTGCTTCCAGCGACGGCGGTTTTGTCATAACCGGCGGATCGATGGGACTGTACCTGCTCGAGCTCAATTCCGATGGTACCACCTCCTGGGATCGTGTGATTGCACGCAGTCCCAATGACTGGGGCACCGGCATTGAGCCGGTGAGCGGGACTTCCGGGTATATCGTGAGCGGATTACGGAACCTGCCCGCCAATAACTGGGATGCGTATCTTATGCGGGTTGATCCCGCGAGCACCGAACCCGGGGTTGTTGCCCTTCCGCAGACCTCCGCAGCGCCGACCGATCCTGACAAAGACGGGAGGTATGAAGACCTCAACGGGAACGGCGAGATGGACTTCAATGACGTTGTCCTGTATTTTACCCACATTGACTGGATCGCAGACAATGAACCGACCGGAGCCTTTGACTTCAACGGCAATGGTGGGATCGATTTCCAGGACATCGTGAACCTCTTCAGGGAGTTGTGATACCGCAAGCACTTCACTTCAGCAATGAGGCAGTTTGTCTCCTGCCCTGGCGGCAGGAACGGAAACGATGAAACGATCCATGAACACGGCCAGGCCCAAAAAACCGGGACGGCCGGAACGAACGATAAAAAAACGTGAAACGCATGAAACGAATATCAACAATCGCCCTGCTGATGCTCGTGCTCACGCTGCTGGTAACTGCAGTGTCGGCAAGTGTCATCAGCTTCGAGAACAGCCAGGTGAATGCAATTGGTGATACGGCAACGGTGAATCTTGTTCTTGACGAGGCCCCGGATGGTCTTGCAGGATATAGTATCGCTGTCGCTGCAAACGATCCTTCCGTTGCATCGATAACCGCAGCAGGATTCCCGGCCTGGGCAACCATGAAAGACAACTCTGCCCTCCCCGCATCGTCCTGTACCCTGAAGGCCGCCGACCTCTCTGAACAGGTCCAGGCAGGCGCAACATCGATCCCCCTTGCAACCCTTACCCTGCAGGGACTTAAGAGCGGTTCGAGTTCATTTACCGTCACTGTCACGCGCATGAGCGATGACAGCGGTTCAAAGATCATCCCGACCATCTCTGCCGGGACGTTCACGGTGAATGTTCCG
>JAAZNH010000338.1 GCA_012798365.1 Methanomicrobiales archaeon
CGGCCAGGCAGCCGGTGGTCAGGCCCAGAACAACCCCAATGACGTGAAATCCGATGTCCAGCTCAAGAAGGTCGGCACCGAGACCGTTACTGTCCCGGCAGGCACATTCCTTGCTGACAAGTACGAAGCCACCTTCGAGGGTTCAACCGCAACCTACTGGGTTGCCGCAGGCAAACCGCTCCTGAAGATGCAGGGCAACAGCGCCGGCGAGAGTGGCGCTGTCATGGAACTGAACGGCTGGGGATAACACCCCGGTTTATACCTGTTTTTTTCTTTTTTCTCCCGCGGGAGTTTTCCCGATGCCGGATGACCATGCTCAGGTCAGCCTGTATCCATCGTATACGTGCCATGGAATCTTACGTACGGCGAGTGATGGCATCCAAAAACATCATTGCAGCGCCGCTCCAAACGTCGGGCATTCACCGGAAACGGAGTCCATGGCCACGGCTGGAGAAAAGAACTGACCGGAGAAGACTTCGTTCCGGAAAAAAAGGGAAAAATCAGAAGTATTCCATGAGAACGGTCTGTTCAACCCCGCCCGTGAACACGCCGACGATATTAGCCAGCCGTGCATTGGCATTCCCGCGGTACGTGAACACCCACTGTGCCCCGGGCTCCGGCTGAAGGATCGTCCGCTGGATGGTTGTGCCGTCCTGGTTGTTGATACGGATCTTCAGGGCAACGAGATCCGCTGCATCGGCGCCGCCGTTATACGTGACGATAACTTCTGTTGCGGTTTCAACGGCGGTCACATTGATCTGCTTCTGTACAGGAACCCCGGTTGTTACCACCGGAACGGGCGTGGGTTCCGGCATAAAAGTGGGTGCCGGGGCCGGCTGCGGGGCGGGCTGGGTGCAGCCTGCGGACAGGATGGCGATAACAATGATCGCGAGGCACGCATGAATCCATCTCATACGTGGGATGTGGGTGGGGGAGTAAGATAAAGGTTGGGAAGTACTTTTGCAAGATTTAATCACCTGGCGGGCCAGGAGTGTGTTTATGAAAGCCCCGGCACCCCCGCCGTCATGGTCCGAGAAGATCGGCTTTTCCATCGGTACCCTGATCGGGTTCATCATCATGTTCCTCCTCGGGCTCATTGCACTCTGGGTTACGATGGAGCCGTACCACTGATCACAGGATACCGTTCCCGACAAAGCCATGGCCGTAACAAACACCGGTCCGTTGAACCGGATCCGGTCCCCTTCCGGCACCGGACTACCCGGAGCTACGGAAGAGAAAAACTCATTACCTCACGGGCAAAATGCCATGCACGGCCATGACACCAGCAATCCGGTACGCGGAGGTAAATGACATCACGCTGGCATGGCAGGAGCGGGGATCCGGTGCCCCGCTCATCCTTATCAACGGGCTGGCCTCCACCATGGATACCTGGAACCCGCCGCTCCTTGATGCACTCGCAAAGGAGTACCACGTCATCGTATTCGACAACCGGGGTACCGGTTATTCCACCGATTCCGGCAAGCCCTTCTCCATCCCGCTCTTTGCCAAGGACGCCGATGCCCTGATGGAGAACCTGGGCATCCGCCGGGCCCATGTACTCGGGTTGTCGATGGGCGCCTCGATTGCGCAGGAACTGGTCCTGGAACACCCCGAGCGGGTGGACCATCTTATTCTCCTTGCCGGCACCTGCGGGGGCAGGGAAGGGATTCCGGCCCGGCCGGACATATGGGCAAAACTCACCGACAGGAGCGGGACCGTGCCGGAGATCATCGCAAGGATGGTTTCGCTCCTCTTTCCAGCCCCGTGGCTTGCCACGCACGATGCAATGAAGTACTGCCCCGAAGTGAACGAGACCACAAGCGAGAAAAACGGGGCACGGCAGGCAGACGCATTCCGGTCCTGGCAAGGTTCGTGGGACCGCCTGCCCCGGATCCATCGCCCGACGCTGGTCATAACCGGTACGGAAGATGTCATCATTGATCCAAAGAACTCCCGGATTCTTGCCAGGCAGATTCCGGGAGCCCGGCTTGTTGAAGTGCCCGGTGCCGGCCACGGGCTGCAGTACCAGGAGCCGGAACACCTTGCCCGGGCCGTACTGGCATTCCTCGGACGGACCATACGGTACAAAGGATAACGACAGCCAACACAGCGGAGAGCGGGTATCATGATGATGCAGATTCATTTTCTCCTGACCTACCAGTGCACGCTTGCCTGCGAGCATTGTTTTGTCTGCAGCAGCCCGTCTGCAGAAGGGACCTTTACCCCTGGCGGCATCAGGGAGGTTCTTGACCAGGCTGACCAGCTCGGGACCGTGGACACCGTGTATTTCGAAGGCGGGGAGCCATTCCTCTTCTATCCCGTCCTCATGGATGCGATACGGCAGGCAAAGGAGCGGGGCCTTTCTGTCGGCATCGTGACCAA
>JAAZNH010000339.1 GCA_012798365.1 Methanomicrobiales archaeon
GATCCACCAGGTGAAACCCGCGGTCTGCATCGGTTTTGCTCCCTGGGCCGAGGTATATCATGATTATGGCCTGAATTGTCCCGCGTGCCGGGATATTGCCCCGTAATGCGGTTTTTGCACCTGTGTGCCGTGCTGGCTTTCCCCGCCTCCTCCCTGTGATCAGCCGGTTTTTCGCCAGTCGCCAAATGATCGTATTCCCTGTATGTACAGGGCAGCAGTATCGCGGGCATACGTCCCCAGCCCCGGCAGGACCCGCACCAGAGCCGCAATGAGAACGAGCAGGAACAGGATGGCAAGCCCTTCTGCAAAGACATTGTGGGCCCAGAAGAAGTTCGCATCGCCGGTGCCCGTGGGATCCGGCCATCCGGTAAACCACTGGTCCGATACTGCGATGAAGACCGCGGCAACGCGGATGAGGTTGAGGACAAAGAGGAGGGCGGCAACCGGGAGGATGACTGCCAGCCGCCGTACCGGGGTGGCATCCGGTACCATGGCGAGGATCCCGGTGATGAGAGCAATTGCAAGGATCCCGGTACAGCCCAGGATGATCTGGTTGTAGAACGCGTGCTCGGCCATGATATCCCAGGTTACCATGAAGGGCTGGTGGCCAAGAGCGGTTACGATTGCAAATACCGTGGAAATTACCGCCGTGATGAGGGTATATGAGAGGAGCGGGACAAGGGCAAACGGGACAAAGAGAACCGCTGCGATGGCAGCTGAGCAGGTGAGCCGGAGGGCGACCGGGTTCTCCTGCAGGAGTTCTTTTGTGGTCACGGCCATGAAGGGGACCGAGAGGAGGGCGAGAGCCGGGTACAGGAAGTTGGCTTCAGAAACAAACGCCGGGACCTCAGAGAAGAGGTTGAGGACAATGCAGGCCCAGCCGCCGATTGCTGCGTATTTCCGGTGCGGGCCCGGCACCAGCGCCAGGAGGAATGCAATGAGCGCGAACGCAATGATGAGGCCGCTCACGATACCCCCCGCTCCCACCGGCCGTCCGGGTAGAAGGCAACCCGCTCCCCGGTATCGGAAAAGAATTTCCCGCCGGGGTGCCGGCTCCACCAGTCCAGGTTCAGCCAGTACCGGGTGGTGTTGCCGCTCCGGGTCACGTGGTATCCGACTTCCGTCACCCCGTAGCGCTCCCGGATGTAGGCAGCAACCGCTTCATAGTCTTCCTGCGTGGTGCCGATATACACCTCCGGGTATGCGTGGGCGGCAGTACCATTGCCGGCCATGATGATCCGGGCGTTTCCCCCCACCGCCTCGATCAGGGATGCAACAACAATGGCAAAATCATCGCAGTCGCCCTTGAGGCCCAGCGTGATCGTGCGGCTTGCCGGGGAGAAATACTCCCGTCCCCGGGGGTCTTCCACATAGGTCCAGCCATCATAGACAGTCTCCCAGAGATCCGCAACCTGGGCTGCATTGAACGTTCCCCCGTGTGCCTTCTGGATCCGGGATACGGCAAAATCGCGGGTTATTGGATTGATTGGATCGATTGCATCCCGGATCCGTTCCGCCGTGCGATCCTCAGCCAGTGCAACCCGGTTGCCCGTCAGAGACGCATTGGCAACAACATTCTGGAAGAAGTAGATGGACTGGTCATCCTGCTGCCCCGCTGATGCAGCGTTCGTGGTATCCGGCATGGGTTGTGCGGGTGGGGAACTAAGACACCCGGCTCCGGCGGCAGCGATGAGTACGGATGCCAGGAGAAGGATGACCGGGGAAATACGGGATGGTCCGGTACGGGATCGGGGACGGCGGGGGGTGCGCGCTGCCATTCAGTACTAGTATGCCCTCCCGGGCAGATTACGGTTTTTACCGGGCAGTCCCCGGGATCTGCCGCTATTCCTGTCCTGCCCCGGCCGTCCATGTACCCGCATAGTGGCCCGGGAAAAAATTACCGGAGATTGACCGCCTTCACGCGGAGCATGTCGCGGGCCATATCGGACATGACAATCTTGTCATCGGACATGGTGTACAGCGTCTGGTCGATATACAGCGAACGCCGCACCGGTGCACCGTTCTGCCCGTCATAATGCGTCACGGTCCCCTTGAGGACAAAGCCGGACTTCGGTGTCACGCTGAAGACGTAAGCCCCGCCCCATGAGGATGGTATGGTGCAGGCATACCCGTAATTGCAGGAGGGCACTTCACCCTGGATATGCAGGGGCAGGACCATGAGGTCTCTCTCGTGGTCAAACAGGAAGGCTTTCGGGTCCTCCAGCACCGCCGATGTGCTGAAGCCCGACCCGAAGGTCTCACTGTCCATGAGCCCGGGATTATGCACATTGGTGACATCGAAGAGGGCAATCTTCACCGGTCCTCTGTCCGTTTCCTTGCCAATACCGATGATGTGATTCTCATCATAGGGGTGCAGGTAGTTTGAGTAGCCGGGGAGCTGCAGTTCGCCAAGGATCTTCGGCTGGCGCGGGTTTTCGAGGCTGATCACCCAGAACGGATCGGTCTGCCGGAAGGTGACCAGATAGAGCCGCTCGCCCATGAACCGGGCGGAATAGATCCGCTCGTCCGGGGCGATATCCGGCAGGGTGCCGGTAATGTCCAGGTCCTTGTCAAGGACCGTTACCTTGCTGTAGGTAGTTGACCTTCCGCGCAGTGCACCGGTATCAACGGTTGTTGCAACCCGGAGGTATCCGTTGTGCTCGTCCAGCGAGTACCGGTCAAGGAGCGTCCCGTCCACCCGGCCCCCGGCGTCCCAGGTTATCATGCCATCCCGGATGGCAAAGGCATGGATGGTGGTGCTCCGGGTCCAGCCCCAGGACTGGTCCGGCACGGCGACATAGGCATGGGTTGGCGAGACATAAACCGTCCCGGCCTTACCGATAATAAACGATTTTGCGGTCACGGGTCGTGTACCCGTGAGATCCAGTGAACCGATGGTGGAGAAGCCATAGGTCTGGTCCGTGGTGTTGAACCCGTATACCGGCGGGGTACTGATGCCGCCATGGTCATCCCGGATGACCGGCAGCTCGAGGTCATCCAGGTCATAGGGAATGCTAGTGCCCGTGATGAAATAGAGGTCTTTTCCGATCATCCGTGATGTTGTGTAGGCGCCGTCAACGGAGAGTTCCCGGACCTGGTAGGGTTTGGCCGGGTCAGCAACCGAGAAGACATAGATGAGGATCTGGTCCGTGTTGCTGTTGCCGGAGTAGCAATAGCCCGGCCTGCACTCTGTTACCGGCCTTGCTCGGGCGTCACTGGCGATGAGGATGAGCTGGTTGCCGTTGACATAGAGCTCCCGGGGGCTGCCGGCAAACCGGAGGGTGGAGACGATCTCTGCTGTGGTGGCCGGGTATGCCCTGAGTATATGGAGGCAGTTGCCGGTTACGACATAGATGCTGGTGCCGTCAGTCTTGATGATGTCCCCCTCGTCAACCATCTCCTCCTGCACATTGGTCTTTGAATACTCCCGTTCAGCACCAGATGGCTTGTCCGGTGATGCGGTGACAGGAGCTGCTGTCCGTGAAGCTGCTGTCGGGGCTGCGGTCACTGCCATGGTGGGAATTGGGACACGGGTCGCGGATGATTGTGTCTTTACCGTGCCGGTCGCTCCTGAGAATTCCCCGGACTGGCTCTTCTGCGTGGGCTTGAAGCTGGAGGAATAGACCTGGATGAGGATCTCCTCGCCCTCCGGAAGGTTGGTGGTGCCAATGATCGAGAACCTGTCACCAACTATCCTGTCGCCGGGCGGTACGAGCGAGATGTAATACTCACCCTGGCCGGAGGTGACCGGGGTCCGCGTCGGCATGGGCAGGGGCATAGTCGTCGGCACGACAATACCGGTGGGTTTACTGATAACATTGAAGAGTTCGGTTGCCGTAACATCTTCCCTTACAGCACTGGCAGTCACGATGTATTCATCCGCCACGAATGTCGAGGTATCGATATCAAAGGTAAACGTCCGGGCATTGGCCGGGACCGTCACCATCGGCTGGTCTTCGATTGTGGTGCCCGTAGTTGTGCCGGCAGCAGTATGGGACCGGATGAATGCCCTGACATCCTCTTTTGTCGCAAGGCTGTTCACCGCGTTCACGGTGCCGGTGATGACCGGGATAGTCTCTTTCACTGTTGGTTCCGGGGTTGGCGGAACAACGGGCAGGGTATTGTGGGGCACTGCCAGGGGTATGAGAACCATGGTTGCAAGAATTCCGATAATGCACCCGAGAACGATCAGGATGCCGTCACTTTTTGTCAGCAGAAAGGATCACCAGTCTATCAGGTTTTTTAATTGTACCATTTATTGTTTTTGATTTTATTTTTGCTTTTTGAAATGTTCGTTTTTTATCCATTTTCCCTGTGACGTAACCGCGGTCAGGTTTCCCGGACCGCAAGGTCCGGAAAAATTTCACTCATAACAATACATATATATTAAATGCATTTTACACTTTGGTATACTCAAAAAAGAATAATTATGAACCTCACCGTGTCTCCTGCTGTCCAGTGCATCCTTGCCGGAACTATCGTCTTCCTGGCTGTTTTCGGGCTGTCACTGGTGAATGCCGCGCTGCCGCCAGCGCTTCTTTTTGCCGGCTTTATTGTTATTGTCCTCTGGTATTATTTCCAGAACCGGGGGCCGGAGACCGAACGTGACCGGGCGGAAGGTGAAGCGGTGCTGGGAGCCGGCCTCATCACGTTCGTTGCGGTCATGAACATGGAATGGATCGTCTGGGCAATCGGTCTTGCCTTCCTCTTTATGATCCATGGTTCCCTTGAACGGATAGAGCGCCGGCTTGACCATCTGGAACGGAAGATTCCCCCGCCCTGAGGATCTTATCCTCGCAGGTGCCGTTTTACCTGGGCTTTTACCGCCTCTTCTTCGCCTTTGATGGTGCGGATGTCCCTGATGCTGTCCGCGCTGTCAATGAGCACTTCCCCGGCCGGCACTGCACCAATCGTGTGAAAGAACGCAGCCAGCACTTTTGTCACACAGGTAAAATTCTCCCGTCCCCTGCGTCCCGCCACGGAATACATGAGCGCTTTTAGGCCCGGCCGTCCTTCGCCCCCGAGGGCCCGTTCGGCGTGGTATGCCTGCATCCGGTCGATGACCAGCTTGAGTCCCGCCGGGACCGTGTTGGAATAGACCGGTGAGCAGGCAATAATAAGCCGGGCCCCCCGGACCGCAGCAATGATCTCATCCATGTCATCCCGGTAAACGCAGGTCCCCATGTTGTAGCACTGGTAGCACCCGATGCACGGGTGGATGTCGAGATCGTGCGGGTAGATGACCCGGGAAGTCCGGCCGGCCTCCCTGGCAGCCTCCAGCGCCCACTCGCTGAGGATTGCGCAGTTGCCGTCCGGCCGGGGACTGCCCTGCAGGATGAGAAGGTCCACCTCCTCCGGCATGGCTGGGTGCGGGCGGGATGCATACTCCCGGAAGATCGCCGCGGGATCCGTTATGAGCCCCACCTCCCAGACCGCAAATACCTGTCGTGCGGCAGATTCTGCCGATCCCGGCAGCAGCGGGGAATACTCGTAGGTGTTGGTGATGAACCGGGCCGGTTCCTGGCCCTGTGCTGCAGCTTCCACGACGTAACGCTGCATCCCGGGATAGCATGCAGAGAAGTCCTCGCGGTGGAGTGTGAGTTCGTACACTATGCCGGTGCCGGAAATGGTTTTGGTGATGAGGAGTTCCCGGTCCTGTTCCATGGCGGGAGTATCATACGGGCCGGGTAATGAAGATGCGGGTGGACCGGTCGGGAAATGCCGCGATGCAAAAATCTGGGGCCGGCTTCCTGGTCCGGTACAGTGGGGAAATGATTATCCTGTCCGGTGATGATGGAAGCGTGGTGGTGCCTGTGCTCATTGGTGTGATGTCCGATACTCACGATAATATTGCCCAGACGAAAAATGCTGTTGCCCGGTTCAACCAGGCCGGAGTCGGGGCCGTGCTGCATGCCGGGGACCTTGTCTCTCCCTTCATGCTTGATACTCTCAAAGATCTTACTGTGCCCCTGTATGGTGTGTTCGGCAACAACGACGGCGACAGGATCCTGATAACGACCCTTTCAAAGAAATATCCTCAAATAACAATCGGGGGTACGTTTGCCCGGCTCGATCTCGGCGGCCTGCGGATCGGCCTCGTGCATGGCAATGACCGTGATCTGCTCGAAGTTCTCGCGGGCTGCAGCACGCTTGACCTTCTCGTGTACGGCCATACGCACAAGCCGGAAGTGCGCCGCCAGGGTTCACTTCTCATCGTGAACCCCGGGGAGGTCTATGGGGCGCTGACCGGCAGGAGCACCGTGGCGTTTATCGATACGGAGAAGCCGTCCGCTGAGCTCGTGGAATTATCCTAGCGGAGAACGGGGGACCGGGAAAAATCCCCCTTTACCGGCAGGTCCAAATCCAGGAATTACGCTGCACCCGCAACCGTCCATGCTTTATTTTTCATGGTTACCGGATGTATCCCTGCCCTCCGGATTCTGGTCCTCGAACAGGTGGGCAACGCCCAGCGTTTTGTTGATCCAGCAGAGTTCATCGGAAATGTGGATCAGAAGCAGGATCATGAGCGTGAACGGGATGGCAAAGAGCATTCCGATAAGGCCTAAAAGCCAGCCCCAGAAGATGACCGAGATGAGGACAAGCAATGCCGGCATCTCGAATTTTCGGGCTGTAAGATAGGACAGGATGGGATTCTCGACCAGCAGGTTGAGGACGCAGACCGCGATGATGACCGCGACCGCTCCCGGGATCCCGAACTGCAGCCAGGCAAAGAAGATGGCCGGGACGGCAGCGATGATGAGCCCGAAGTACGGGATGAAGCCTAAGAGGAACGTGAGCACACCCCAGAGGATTGCGCCGTGGACCCCGATAAGTCCTAAAAATCCTCCGAACAACAGCCCGTGGATGAAGTTGGTCTCGGTCCGCACCACAATGAAGTCGATGACATACCTGGTCACTCTCTTTTTTATTCCCCAAAAAACCGTTCA
>JAAZNH010000340.1 GCA_012798365.1 Methanomicrobiales archaeon
CACCTCTTCGGCCAGCCGTTTGATATCCGTCCGGTGCTGGAGATCTGCGAGGACCACAATCTTGCCCTGATCGAGGACGCGGCACAGGCCCACGGGGCTGAATATGAGAAGCGGAAAGTTGGCGGATTTGGTAACGGCGGCTGCTACTCGTTCTACCCGACAAAGAACATGACAACCGGTGAAGGCGGGATCATTACCACGGACGATGAAGCCTATGCTGCACGGATGCGGATGTTCATCAACCACGGCCAGAGCGAGAAGTACCGGCACTCGATGATCGGGTACAATTACCGGCTGACCGATATCGGTGGCGCAATCGGGCGCGAGCAGCTCAAAAAACTCCCCGCGTTCAACCGCCGGCGGATCGAGAATGCTGCCTACCTGGACTCTCACATACGCCGTGAGGGGATTATCACGCCGGCCCGGTTACCCGGGGCAACGCACGTGTACCACCAGTATGTCATCCGTGTCACACCAGACTTCCCCATGACACGGGCAGAGTTCATGAAATATCTCGCGGACAAGGGAATCGGATCTGCAATCCATTACCCGATCCCGATCCACCGGCAGCCGGTGTACGAGCAGCAGGGCCCTGCAGTTTCCTGCCCGGTCTCCGAGAAACTCGGTAATGAAGTCCTCTCGCTGCCGGTCCACCCGAACGTCACCCAGCCGATGCTTGATGAGATCTGCGCAGCCATTAATGGAGTGTGAATTCTATGGATGTCGGTGTCATCGGTGTCGGGATCATGGGCCGGAACCACGCCCGCGTGTATTCCTAGCTCAAGCAGGTGGATTCGCTCTGGATTGCTGACCTGAATATGCAGGCCGCAACGGATGTGGCAAAGGCAAACGACGGGCATGTTGCACGGGATCTCGATGCCCTGCTCTCCAGCGTTGACGCAGTCAGTATCTGTGTACCCACACCGTTCCACCAGAAGATCGCAGCCCAGGTCTTTGCTGCCGGGATCCCGGCGCTCATCGAGAAGCCGATCTGCCAGACCGTGAAAGAGGCCGAGGCGCTGATCCGGATGATCCCCAAAGGCCTCACGGTCGGGGTCGGCCACATCGAGCGCTTCAACCCGATCGTTGATGAGATCCGCCGCATGGTGACAAAGCCGCTCTACATCGAGACCAAGCGGCACAACCCGGCATCGTCCCGGATTGCCGGGACCTCGGTTGTCGAGGACCTGATGATCCATGACATTGACGTTGTCTGCACGCTCTTTGGCAATGCGCAGTATTCCATTCACAGCGCCGGCAACGCTGATGTGTGCGGGGCGCTGATGTCGGTTAACGGCACGACCGTGTACATGTCCGCAAGCCGGAAGTCCTCCAAGAAGATCCGGTCGATCTATATCGAGCAGGAAGACTGCACGATCGAGGGCGATTACATGACGCAGGAGATCGCGGTGTACCGGAAGCCCGGACAGTATAATATCGAGAACGACCGATATGTACAGGAGAATATCATCGAGAAGGTGCTTGTCAACAAGCAGGAGCCCTTAAAGCGGGAACTCTCGATGTTCCTGGATTGTGCAAAAGCAAAAAAGCCGTTCCCGATCACGCCGGAACAGGCCCTGCACAACCTGAAGATCTCAGAAGAGATCTCAAACCAGTTCTCATAATCTCGATGGAGACAGTAATGACCCACCTGAAATTGTCATCACTCTTAGAGAAACGCGGACCGATCAAAAAAATCGGTGTCATTGGTATGGGCTATGTCGGCATTCCCGCCGCGGCCCTCTTTGCGGATGCGCCCTGTTTTGAGAAAGTCTACGGGTTCCAGCGCGACTCCCCGACCTCCGGCTACAAGGTTGCGATGCTGAACCGGGGCGAGAGCCCGCTGAAAGGCGAGGAGCCGGGGCTTGAGGACCTGCTCAAAAAAGTTGTCAGCGCAAAAAAGTTTGAATGTACTTCGGACTTTTCAAAAATTTCCGAACTGGATGCGGTTGCGCTCTCTATCCAGACGCCGTTTCTGAACAAGAAAGATCTCCTGCCGGACTTTTCTGCACTCTTTGAGGGTGTCAGGAATGTTGGCCGGTACCTGAAACCGGGGATGCTCGTTGTCCTGGAATCGACCATCACGCCCGGCACCACCGCAGGGATTGCCCGCGAGATCCTGGAGAAGGAGTCCGGCCTTGTTGCCGGTGTTGATTTTGCGCTTGCCCATGCCCCTGAACGGGTGATGGTCGGCCGGCTCATCCGGAATATCCGGGAGCATGATCGGATCGTTGGCGGCATCGATGATGTGAGCACGAAGCGTGCAACGGAACTCTATGCCCCGATCCTTACGATCGGAAAAGTCATCCCGATGTCGGCAACGGCCGCGGAAGTGACCAAGACTGCCGAGAACACGTTCCGCGATCTCCAGATCGCCGCGATCAACGAGCTGGCGCTCTACTGCGAAGCGATGGGGATCAATGTATACGATGTCCGGACCGGTGTCGACAGCCTCAAGGGTGACGGGATCACCCGTGCCATGCTCTGGCCCGGTGCTGGTGTCGGGGGCCACTGCCTCACGAAGGACACCTACCATCTCGAACGCGGTGTGCAGGTGCTGGGAAAAGACCTGCTCGATTACCCCGCAGGTGAGCCCTCCCTCTATGTCCTTGCCCGGCACATCAACGACTTCATGCCCCGGCACATGCTCACGCTGACAAAGCAGGGCCTTGAGCGGGTCAATAAACCGCTGAAGGGCGCAAAGATTGCGCTGCTCGGCTGGGCCTTCATCGCCAACTCCGATGATGCCCGGGACCCGCCCTCGGAAACGTACCGGGACCTTGTACTCGAAGCCGGCGCTTCGGTTACGATTCATGACCCGTGGGTTGAATCCTATCCCGGCATCACGCTGGAACGCGATGTCAGCCACGTGCTGAAAAGCGCTGATGTTGTTGTTGTGATGACCGGCCATGACATGTACAAAAAACCCACGGCCGATCAGATCAAGGCGCTGACCGGCAAGGATCATCCGGTTATTATTGATGGCCGGAACGTGATTGATCCGGATGCGTTCATTTCCGCCGGGTTCGTATACAAGGGAATCGGCCGCGGCGACAAGAACGGGCACGCGATCCGGTGAAGGAATTTTTTTTTAAATTTTTTCCCGAAGATCGTCCATCTTTTTACTTTGGATTTTTGTTATCGTTATTGAGCGGTTTTTTGCGACCGTTCTCACACCGGACCCGGCTCTGATACTTTCTGTTTTTTATCATAAACCACGACTCCTGTTTTCATTACCTGAGTAATGAATGCCAGCGGGACATCTTTCCATTCCTCAATTTCTTCAGGAGTATAGACAAGGATATCCTTTGGGATGAGAAGGCCGGCCAGCGCCCGGTTAATTATGGGGGCTCTCCGGTGCCGGGGCTCACTGGAATGCATGATAACAAGGAGATCAAGATCACTATCCTTGTCTGGTTTTCCCGTGGCATAGGATCCAAAAAGAATGATCTTATCCGGGTTTGTAGCAGCCACAATTCTCCGGATAATAACCTGCAGAACTGATGGCGTGAGAACGGATATCGATTTCAGAGAATCAGGTTCTTTCATGGGAAATTATCGCTGTCTTTTTGATTTTGGGGAAATATTAGTTTGTGAATTATTTCTTCTTTCTTTTCATCAACATTAAAATCTGTATTTTTTACCAGAGACATTCAGTAACCATCGTGAAATTATAGCGACCATCCAAATCCTCATTACTAATGAAGTAAGATATGTCTTACATGCAGAGCATGAAAATCGGCATAACCCGGATGAGCTCAAAAGGGCAGATTGTTATTCCTGCTGACATGAGGAAGAATTGTCCCGATGGTCAGGAGTTCCTTATCATCAATGATGGGAAGCGCTTCATTCTCAAGCATCTCACTGATTGTAAACCCGCATTCCGTGAGGATATCGAGTTTGCCAATCAGACAGAACAAGCCCTGGCTGAATATGAGAAGGGGTCATTTACCAGGAAGAGCAAGCGTGAATTTCTGGATGATCTTGAATCATGGTAACGGTTGCCTACAGTTCAGGTTTTGTTAAAACGGTAAAAAAAATCCAGGATCAAAACCTGAAAGATCGCATAAAAACCCAGATACGAAAAATTGTCAATAATCCAGAAACGGGCAAGCCCATGCGGTACTGCCGGAAAAACACCCGCGAGGTGTATATCCCGCCATTCCGCCTCTCCTATTATTTTGATGCATCAGATGACACGGTTGTTTTCCTCACGCTGTATCACAAGGATAAGCAATAACTGTTTTTTTTTATCGCGTTATTGTATGGGAATGTATTCAGGGTCTGGTTTGCACAAATCATAGGATATGTGATGGCTGATTATTCTTGGTAAAATCAAGGATATCATCTCTTAATCCTGTATCCCACCAATCGGTCAAGCAAGGAGGTCACAGAAATTCCTCTCATATGTCAAACCGGATTGGCAGACCGAATACTCTTATGTATCATAGACTGCTCCAGCGATACTCTCCTGAATAATGAGAGCAATTATGTACATCAATGCCCCTTTTTGGTCAATTTTTGTCCGCCCATTTTCTTAGATATCTAAGAGGGGGTTTCCGGCACCTCTTTCGACGGGTACAGTCGGAAATTAGGGAATGATTAACCGGTCGGAAGGAATGCCATCCTGGGGAACAAGGTTGTGTTCAGGCAGTGTCTGCAGGATCGAATGAAAGGAATAGATCCGAAGGAACCGCTCATACCGTCCGCCTAAGGGAATTTTTGATCCTGCCTGTTTCTTTATTAGAGCAGGATTTTTGAGAAACATTCATTACTCCTCCGCCTCATGTCATCCTATGCCAACTCTTGTGAGCAGCACGAAGTCCGATGATGGCATTATTGTTGTCTGGAACGAGAACGGCCAGATAAAAGATCGGTTATTCACCAGCCAGGAGCTGAGTGAGATGAAGATCGATACGGCTGATCTGCTGGACCGGCCCATGTTATACAAAATCGAGATGGAATTGAACAAATTTGTCCTGAAACGGTGATGGTACGCATTCAGTGTTGTTTTCTGGAATTTGATGATACATAATCGGGCAGTTCCCGGCCATTGCTTTCTCCATCACACTAAGGAATGCAAGCATCGGTTTGCACCAAGTTTTTTCCAGCTCCGCAATGATGATCTCCGATTCGCCCGGTGATTCCAGTCCCCCGGTTTTTTCCTAAACGGCGCCAGTATCCATCACAACCCGGGGGTCGCTACTATTAATTTTACCGGATAGCTGCACAACTTCTTGTGGGCAAATTGAGAAAACATTTGACAATCTGTCCAGACACAGAAGGTCGGGCGCGGCGAATGGGACATCCATATGATCCGGTGAGATTTTTTTTACAAAAGAGTCCTGACAAATAATGTGTAAAACTTTTCAATCCGGTAATTACCACATTGCCAGAACATCAAAAAGGAAAATGGAGACTCTATTCTAAAAATGGGTTTACAACAGATATCCAGGAAATTTTTTTGAAATGAGAGTCTTCCGTATAGATGGTATCAAGATGATTCTGTTTCATGGTTGCAGCTAATAATGCATCCCAGAAATGCAGGGAAAACTTTTTCTGAATTTTCAAAGCCTCCATAATCGTTTGTGCATCATACCCGACAACCGTCCAGCGCTCGAATGAGGAAATATCATGAATGAATCGTGAGACTACTGTATCCGGTACCGGGTTTTTCACTTTCTCC
>JAAZNH010000005.1 GCA_012798365.1 Methanomicrobiales archaeon
CCGGCCAATCATGCGAGCCTCTCACGCTCGCGACTGGGGTTCGAATCCCCATAGCAGCACTTCTTTTCGCGGTGTTTCAACCGTAAGCTTCCCTTATATCGCACGGAACCGTTTCACAACAGTGTCCATGCCTTTCTTCTTGATCTCGACCCTGATGGTCCCCTCCTTGTACTTCACTTCGAAGATTCCCAGTTTTCCTGATGCAACCAGACGTTCCAGGGCAATCTTGTCTGCCCGGAGCATCCGGTTGAAATCATCTCCTTCATAAATCACTTTACCCATACTCTGCCTCCATAACGCGTAGTACTGGACAATGGATGAATGCACATATCAATCTTCTGCGATGCGTGTTCCGGCCCGAATCAGGATGATAATTTCCGATTCCATGCAAATTTCGGCGTTTTTTGACCAAAGCATTAAATAACGTATCCCGGCATATCCCTATATGAAGAGTTATGAGCAGGGAGAAAATCCAAGTCCCCGGAAGAGTCTACGAGGAATTAGTTGCCCTCCAGCGTGAGATCCATTTCACCCAGGACCACGCAGACACCATCAAGAAAGCGGAAGACCGCGGTTATATGAACGCTGCCAACTGGATCCGGCAGAATGAACGGGCGTATAAGATCGGTTTTGCGTGGGGTTTCGAACCCACCGGTGACGAACCCCAGGGCACTCTCCAGGATATCCCTGCACGTGAAGCACCGGTAGTCAAGCGCACCATCTCCCGCCCGGTCCAGACCATGGAGCCCCGGAGCGGCAAGAAATCATCCAATGGAAAGTCCGGCGGCTTTTTATCCGGGTTCCGTAACTGGCTGGGTAAATACTTCTGATCCATTCTTTTTTTGCTATCCCATTTGCCATTGCACCCGATTCACGGGAAAGGGATATTTCCTCCGGAAGATACAACCTGCTTATGCCAACCTGTGCCGACTGTGTAAATTATAAACAGCATGCACAAGACAGCGGGGAATACAGGATCAACGGGCCTGTTCCCCCGGATCGTGACAGTGGCCGTTGCCCATCCCGCACGTTTATTCCAAAGGCCGGGAAATAGTGATCAGGGAAACCTGACCATGCCCCGTGACCTTGACGAGAAGGATATCGCGATCCTCAAAAAACTTGCACCGGAATGCGGCGACCTTACCTGTTCGGGATCCGGCCACATGTTCCATTCTATCCTGCCGCCGGTCTCCAACCATTTCGCCGAAGACAGTAATGATTTCATCCAGCGCATCAGCCGCCTGTCTGATGACGAAATCAGGTACCTGACGGAAATGATCGCAAAAGGCGAGGAGAGCATGGGCTGCCTTCCTGTTGAAGATGTTGAAGCCTTTGTCCACCTGATCCATGAACGTCTCTCCCCTGAAGAAGCAAAGAAGGTCATCAGTGCGTACGAGTCCGGCTACGAATGTGAGCACTGACTTTTTTTAACGACCACAATGAACAATATTTCCCCATTCATTCCCCAATTGCAGTCCCCTGCCATAAAGAACCGGATTTCTGGTGCACGGGAACTTGGCAGGTCCGGCAATCCGGCTGCAATCCCCCTGCTCGGGACTGCCGCAACAGATCCTCACCCGCTGGTAAGGATTGAATGCCTTTCTGCCCTGGGACGGCTGGAAAGTTCCGATGCGGTCCCGTTCCTTCTTGCAGCGCTTCAGGATTCAGTTGCCGAAGTCCGGCTGGCTTCAGTGGCCGCACTCGGCCGTATTATGGACCCCGGATCGGTAGATGCCCTCGTCGCCTGCCTGTCAGATAAGGAGATCGCGGTAAGGGCAGGGGCAGCCGAGGTGCTGGGCCGGATGAGGAGCCGGCGGGCTGTCCTGACCCTGAAAACTCTTGCAGCATCAGACCCTTTTTCTGAGGTGCGGGAGGCTGCGGAAGAGGCACTTCACCGGATCCACTGACTCTCCCATAACAGGATCCGGCATTACGAGCTGCCCGTATTCACCAGCACCCGCGAAATCTATTTTTATGGCATGCACCTAGGTAAATGAAAAGCGACTGAATGGAGATCCTATGTCTGATAAAAAGACCATCCTTGAATATGTAACCAATTTCTTTTCCCTTGTCCCGCTCGTGCTCTATACCATCGTGGCAATGATGCTGACGATCATTGCGATTGTGTCGGTCTATGATTCAGTAATCCTGATCTTCCAGCTCATCACCTCATCCGCAACAACGGCAAACATCGTCTCTGTCATCAACTCCCTCCTCCTGACCATCACCATCATTGTCCTCTTCGAGACCGTGACCGTTTATTTCAAGACAAAACATGTTGAGGTGCGGGCTCTTCTGGTTGCCGGCCTTACCGGCATGGTCAGGCACATCCTTATCTATAACATGGAAAAAGCAGATCCGTTCATGATCGGCGCATCAGTCGCCCTGCTGGCAGTCCTTATCGCCGGTATCGTACTGATCAAACCGGAGCCGGTGCCCTGATTCGACATCTTATGTTCCTTAAATTTCCTCCCGTTTTTCACAGAAACCTTTATCGCAGCGTACTGGTATTGACCACATGCGGACAATGCAATTTGTTTCCAATAATATAACCACCTGCATTGTTCAATCGGGCTTGCTCATACAAGAGTTAGAAGGAGGCGAAAGGTACGATGGACAGAAGGATCGTTCCAGTAATTCCTATTGCCATCATCCTGACCGTGCTGGTTATCGGAACAGTATCAGCAAATGCTCCATTTCCCACGGTACTTGACTCCGGGGTAAGTGAATACCGGAGTGCTGATGGCAAACTGCTTGAGGAGAAATATACATGGACCAAGGCTGATAGCGGCAAACAGATTGCAGCCTGGATCCAGATCCCGAAAGCAGGGGATATCACGTGGAGTAAATCCGGATGCACAGACAGCCTTACACCCGGCTGTACTGGTACTATTGATTATTACGCGTCATGGCGGATCATTACGCCTGATGGCAAAGAATGGCTCCCGCTTTACCAGAACGGGATATTCGGGGAATGGCTGGATACTGACAAGGGCAGACTCTTTGTCGCATCACCAAAATTCTTCCGGGATGCTGCAGGAACCGCCCGTTCCAACACTGGGGGTGAATTCGGTGGACCTCATTATTTCACAGAGTCATTCATCTCTGATGATTACCAGTGGCAGGGGGAGTGGACAGTTGAATTGTATATCCACAATACCGCCGTCAACCCAAGAACCACAACACAGGTGGCTGTCCAGCATTTCACCCTCTCGGAAAGCGGTATTACAACGACCGCACCCACAACAACAGCCACAACGCCCCGTCCGTCAAAGTATACCGTAGTTGATTCCGGGACCAGTACCTACCAGGTGTCCGGTCCGCTCCTGACTCCGAAGACAACCTGGAAGTCCACGGATACCGGGACTGATGCAAATATCTGTGCCTGGATCAAGATCTCGCCTTCCACCTCCATGGGGGATGGCCTGCGACCACAGTTCACGTACCGGCTCTTCACACCGGATGGCAAGGACTGGTTCAAAGATATCAACCCTTCCGGCATCCCTGCGGTAGTAGACAGCGAGAACGTCAATATTGCGCAGATCCAGGATTTCTATGCCACCAACATCTATTCGAATGACAACCTCGAGTATGGCGAGGCCCGGTTCGATGTCGAATGGATCTCGCCACGACATAATGCCAACCGGCCTTCCTACCAGTTTGCCGGCCAGTGGAACGTTGACATGATCCGTGTCGATTATGACGGGCAGAGCCGGACCTACACGAAAGTCAAAACACTCTCGTTCACCATGATCGATGAATCGACAACAAAGCCTGTCACGTCCCCGATAACTGTTCCACCCACCAATCCGGTA
The DNA here is from genome assembly GCA_012798365.1 of Methanomicrobiales archaeon. Classification (GTDB taxonomy): domain Archaea; phylum Halobacteriota; class Methanomicrobia; order Methanomicrobiales; family Methanospirillaceae; genus Methanoregula. The sequence continues at coordinate 3,816 of JAAZNH010000005.1, forward strand.
GATGCCGGGAAAGGATACATCGAGGCAGAGGATTATTCGGGCGTTGATGTGCAGAAGACCGGTGCGGAATGGGACAGCACGGTGGAAAAATGCCCGACATGGCGCGGGAACGACTGGTCCGGGACCGGGGATTATTATCTGTCGCATGGCGGCGATACCCTGACCTACACGTTCACGGTACCGACATCTGCGACCTACATCCTCTGGATGCGGGACAGTTCGGATCTCAAGCATGCTAAAGGAGCCCGGGAAGTCACGCTCCAGCTGGATGGCAAAACCATCGGGACATTCGATGCCGCAGCTGCATTCAACCGGGGTACGACCGGCTACGGGTGGGACAAGCTGACCACCATCGACCTCTCCTCCGGACGGCATACGCTGAAAGTGACAAAGAAAGACACGACAAGTGCTGCAGCGGTACTCGATGTCTTCTGGTTCTCGCCGGATCTCAATGAAGTGCCCAGCGGGTACATAACCCATAGTACCTCCCTGTGTTCTGCCCCGGTGGACAATACCAACAAGGGCGGGTTGTCTTCCTGCCCTGCAACAGGTACGGCGGTCTATGCCGAGAGCCGGACCATGAAACCGGGATCAACGGTTGAGATCCCCATCATGATCTGTAATGTCAAAGACCTTGCCAACATGGACATGGTCGTGACGTACGACACATCCGTCCTGAAATTCAAATCAGCCGAGAAAGGCGGGCTGAATGCAAACGCACTCTTCGAGAGCAATGAACCCTCGCGGGGAACCATCAAGATCTCGTTTGCTTCCTCGAATGGTAACTCCGGATCCGGATCCATCGCGATCCTGAAGTTTGACGTTATTGGAGCGCAGGGATCAACCTCGCCGATCAAGATAACCGTCAACACGGCAAGCACCAGCTCGGGTTCGACTATCACTGTTGATGTTACTCCGGGTACATTTACCGCGGGTACAGCAGATACGATCTCCGGAGGAAAGATCACCTCGCGGGATGCCCTTGCCGCACTCCAGATGGCAGTGGGCAAGATACCGGTCGATACGAACTATGATGTGACTAAAGACGGATCGGTAAACTCCGCTGATGCCCGGGCCATCCTGAAGAAAGCGGTGAGTTCAAACTAGGAGATGATGACGATGGGAAAAATCACAACCATACTTTTTGTCCTCGCAATCCTTGCACTTGTCAGCTCGGCCGCAGCGGCCGGTGTGACTGTCTCGGTTGATTCCGCAACAGCAGCGGAAGGAAAGACCGTCACTCTGCCGGTAAAAGTCACTGGTGCATCGAACCTCGGGGCAATGGACCTTGTCCTGACCTATGATTCGTCAGTCCTGAAATTCTCAAACGCCGAACTCGGCGAACTATCCACCAATGGCCTTGTTGAAGGCAACGAACTGCAGGCTGGCACAGCAAAGATCAGCTTTGCTGATACCAAGGGGATTAATGGTGACGGGACTATCCTGAAAGTGACGTTCACCGTTACGGGAAAGAAGGGCGCATCAACCGATATCGGGGCCTCAGCCCAGGCATACGGGCTCGACCTCAAGGATATCCCGACAACCGCAACTGGGGGCAAGGTCACGGTTTCATCACCCGGCCTTGGACTCGAGATCGCGGTCATTCTCCTCAGTGTGGGAGCCGCAGTTGTCGTTTTCCGGCGTCGCGGAGAATAACCATCCTAGTTTTTCTGGCATTTTCCCTGCCAAATCTTTTTTGAAAAATCCCGATTCGGTTTGCGATGGCGCAAGGCCCTGAACGAAAATCACCATCGCGGATGCAGCGTTCAGATCGAAACATGAATGAAAATCCGGGAACGGCAGAGCGGTTGTGGCAAGCGGGAAGAGTAAGATCCAATGAAAAATTAAAAAAACACACCTTGATTGAAAAAAAAATTCACAACTCAAATGAAAAAATAAATTCGGAACGTGATTGATCCGGATCACATTTTCAATCGCGATCACGATTGCAATATGTTAATCGATCCTTGATCGAAAAATAAAAATCACAACTCGATTGAAAAAAGAAAAATGAAACGTGATTGTGAAAAGTTAAGCTGATCTGCAACAGTAATGTTACGTCTAAACCCCCAGATAATCATCATCATTTCAATCGGGATCCGATGAAAAAAAACAATCACGCCTTGATTGAAAAACAAAAATCGCAACTCGATTGAAAATGCGGGATACTGCAAGGCAGTTCCCGCAAGTGGGTATGGAATACCCACAAAAAGAAAACCGGATCGTGATTGATCCGGATCACATTTTCAATCGCAATCGTGATCACCATTGAAATTGGTAAATCGATCCTTGATAGAAAACTATTTTTCACAACCCGGTTGAAAAATAAAAAATGAAACCAGATTGTGAAAAACGAAAACCCGGGATCGGATTATTTCCCCGTAATGATTCGTCTGCAGACTGCCCGGTGAAAAACCCCGGGTCCGTTGTTCTGCAAAGATGTTCAGCCCCTACAAGCGGTCTTTTATTGTTACGTGTGAAAATCTCCTAGCATGGAGAATGTGCCCCCGGCGGTCATTGAGGCAGACAACCTGCATAAAACCTATAGCGGGACGGTCGCTGTTGATGGCATCCGGTTCTCAGTACGGAAAGGAGAGATCTATGGTTTTCTGGGCCCGAATGGCGCGGGAAAGACTACTACCATGAAGATGATCACCTGCATCTCCCCCCGGTCGTCCGGCAGCCTCACGGTCCTTGGCATGGACCCGGAGGAACACCCGGCAGAGATCAAGGCGCGGCTTGGCGTTGTCCCGCAGGAGACAAACCTTGACCCGGACTTTTCCTGCCATGCCAACCTCACCACCTATGCCCGGTATTTCGATATCCCTCCGGAAACCGCGGAGAAGAAAGCGGATGAACTGCTGGAGTTTGTCCAGCTGCAGGACAAGCGCGATGCCCCGGTTGACAAACTCTCCGGGGGAATGAAACGCCGGCTCATCCTTGCCCGGGCGCTCGTGAACGCGCCGGAGATCCTCATCCTTGACGAACCCACGATCGGTCTCGACCCGCAGGCCCGCCATCTCATCTGGGACCGGCTGAAATTGCTCCGGGCACAGGGCAATACCGTCGTCCTGACCACTCATTACCTTGACGAGGCTGCCCGCCTCTGCGACCGGCTCGTGATCATGGACAACGGGAAGATCCTCATCGAAGGGGCCCCGGCCGATCTTGTCCTTGAACACGTGGGAAAAGAGATTGTCGAAGTTGAAAAAAACGATGAGATTGCAGCCTGTATCCGGACAATGAACGTGCCGTTTGAGATCTTTGGTGACACCATCCAGATCATCACCCAAAATGCCCATGAGACTGCCCGTATCCTCCTCGACCAGTGCAGGCCAAAAAAACTCTTAACCCGCCCGGCAACCCTTGAGGACCTCTTCCTCAAACTGACCGGGCGGAGCCTGCGGGAGGGGGCATGAAGGAACTCATTGTCCTGCCCCGGGTCACCCGCAGGGCTCTGATGGTCTGGCACCGCAACCTTGTGGTCTTTTTGCGGACCTGGAAAGTCAATTTCTTCCCGCCGTTCATCGAGGCATTCCTCTATCTCTCGGCAATCGGCCTTGGCATCGGGACCTACGTCGGCTCCATTGATACGATCCCGTACGTGAATTCCATTGCACCGGCAATCCTCGCGATATCGGTCATGAACTCGGCATTCTTCGAGTGCACGTACAGCTCGTTTGTCCGGATGTATTACCAGAAGAGTTTCGATGCCATGATCGCTACACCGCTCTCGATTGAAGACGTGATAGCGGGCGAACTTCTCTGGGGAGCAACCCGGAGCGTGATGTACGTGACGATCATGCTGCCGGTCCTTGCGGCATTCAATGTCATTTCCCTTCCCTTCTCCCTCCTTGCAATCCCGCTGGCGTTCCTCGGGGGCATGATGTTTGCAGGGCTTGGCATGTGTTTTACGGCCATCACCCCGGGCATCGACACCCTCAACTACCCGGCATTTTTGTATATCACTCCTATGACCCTCTTCTCCGGCACATTCTTCCCGCTGGGCATCCTCCCGCAGGTCATCCAGTATGTTGCGGTAATCCTCTTCCCGCTGACGCATCTCACTGCCGCGATGCGGATGTGCACGCTGCCAGCCTTCTCCTGGACAGTCGGGTACAGCCTAGCCTATATGGCGGTTATCGCAACGGTAGTCTGCCTCCTCTCCATCAACCTGATGAAGCGGCGGCTGATTATCTGAGGGGGGGGGAAAAATCCCCCACAGGTCCCGCACCGGTTGGCAGGGATGCGAATCCTCATATAGGACAGGAACGAGATAACCCCATTATGGCAGGGATGGCCGGGCTCTATCTGCTCTTCCTTTTCTCGACTGCAGGCCTTGTCCTCTCGCTGGTCTTTTTGCGGGAGGTAACCTGGCTGATGCCAGCCCTGATGATGATCGGGCTGATCCTCGTGACCAACCTGATCGTCTTTGTGATGAAACTTCACCAGTAGCCTGCGTCAGGGATCCCGTCCGGCGAGCTCATTCGATTGCCGGGTGCATTTGAGCACGTACAGCATCTCGCCTTCCGCATCGGTTTCTGCAACCGTTCTGCAGGAATATCCCTGCCGGGAAAACATATCCGCGGTCTCATCCACGCCGGTCAGTTCTGAAATGAGGAGAAGGATCCTGCCTTCGCGGGCAAGAACACGGCCCGCATCCCGTGCAAACCGGTCGATGGTTTCCCGCCCGGTCTCCCCGCCGTCAAGCGCATACTCAAGCCAGTCATCGATCCGCTCATCCGGCTGCGTGGGAAGGTACGGCGGATTGAAGAGTATTATGTCAAACGTCCCCCGGATCCCGGCAAAGAGATCGGTCCGGATAACTTCAGCCCCGCATTCCCGGGCAGAACGGACTGCATGGGGATTGATATCCGTGGCAACCACGTACGCTGCCCTGTCAAGCCGGGATGCAATCAGGCCCGATCCCGTCCCAATCTCGAGGACACGGTCAGCGGGCCGGAGCTCCTGCAGGGCGGCGTTGAGCAGGAGGAACGTATCGGCTTCCGGCTGGTAGACCTGGGCGGGATCGAACGGCATGTATGCAGATCCTTTGGCCGGGAACCGACAAAAAGGAATCCGCCCGCAAAAGGCATTTTTACCCCATAATTACCGAAATCCGGGATCCAATATAGCTCCTGCTCCATAAACTCACCGGTAGTTTATTTGAAGAAACAGACCATTTTTCGGGGAGGTTTGTGCAAATGAGCGACAATCTGAAAAATCCTGCGGGAACAAAGGGACAGAAGGAAATTGTCCCTGCCCGTGGCATTCCGATCCCTTATTCTCCTCACGGGATAAAACTGATAAGATATTCCGGATTTTTTGTGTGATCCAGCATGAGCACCCTCATAGACGAGATACGAAATGGAGTAGTGCCCCTCCCGGTGGCCCGGGTTGCCCGCGATGAGGGAATTGACCCCGGCCAACTATGCCGTTCTATTACGGAAGGCAGCGCTGTTGTCATGCAGCGGGGAGAGCGGTGTACCGGCATTGGCCGGGGACTTGCCACCAAGATCAACGTCAACCTCGGGACATCCACGGGAAAGATCTCCGTGGACGATGAGATCAGAAAAGCGCAGATTGCAGAACACTTCGGGGCTCACACAATCAGCGATCTCTCGATGGGGGGCGATATCTCTCTTATCAGGAAGAACATTTTCACGAGCACAACCCTTCCCATCACAACGGTTCCCGTGTACCAGGCTGTTGCAGAGCATGGCCTGGGGGATCTTACCGCGGAAGACATCCTTTCCATGCTGGAGCTGCAGGCACAAGAGGGGGTAAGCTCGGTTGTTGTCCACGGGGTATCCCGCGCCATGCTGGGACGCTACCATAAGAAGGAGCGGGTCCTGGGCATGGTTTCGAAGGGAGGTTCCATCACGAGTGCGTTCATGCTCATGCACGAATGTGAGAACCCCTTCCTTGAGCAGTTTGACCGCGTCCTTGCCACCTGCAGGAAGCACGACATCGTGCTCTCGCTGGGGAATACCGCACGGAGCGGGTGCATCCATGACCTGATGGACGATTTCATGCGGGCCGAGGTGGAGCAGAACGTGAAACTGGCACAGCAGGCGCAGGCAGCTGGCGTCCAGGTCATTGTGGAAGGATGCGGCGGCCACATCCGGAGCGACCGGATACCTGAATACATCCGGTATTACAAGGACCGGTCCGTGTTCCCGCTGTTTGTTGCCGGGCCGCTCCCGACCGACATTGCTGTCGGGTATGACCACATCGCGGGAGCCTGTGGAGGGAGCGCTGCAGCGGCAGCAGGTGCTGATTACCTCTGTTACATCACTCCGGCAGAGCACCTGGGGCTGCCGAGTCCCGAAGCCGTCAAGGAAGGCCTCATCGCATTCCGCATTGCAGCCCATATCGGCGACACGGTCAAATATGGCCGGGACGCCACGGACCGGGAGGTTGCCCTGCACCGGGCGGCACTTGACCAGGAAGGACAGATCCGGTGTGCAATGGACCCGGAACGGGCCCGGAACCTGGCCGATGAGGGTGAAGAATGCACCATGTGCGGGAAATTCTGTGCAATTAAGATGATGCGGGACCTTTGAAATCCCCGGTCGGACCCGTTCTTATCCGGAAATAGAATCCCGGAAGATACCCGCATCTTCATCCGCACGCTGGCGTGCATATTCCCGCGCGGCTCTCTGTTCAGAAGAATTGGCGTAACAGTATGCACACAGGTGCATACAGGTGGAATATTGCCCGATATCTTTTGAGACAATGCACCGGCAGGTGTTCCGCTGGCCCGGATCCTTAAGTCGGCGCGAGGGGTCGGCCGGTGACGGGGCTCCGGCCAGGGTCTGCTGCTTTTCTGGATGCAGAAATTCCATCAGGGTAGGATCCCCCCCGAACTCGCGGGTTATCAGGTCGTAACTGATGCACTGGCCCCGCCCGATGCCATACGCTGAAAGGTCGCGTTTCTCGCTGCATGCGGTGATGGAAAGCCCCCATCGTTTGTTCAGTTCCCGAAGGCCGGAACAGAATTGTGCAATTTCATCATCAGTAAATTCCCGGACTGAGGAAAAGCCACCCCGCATAAGGTTCCGTTTCACCTTCGCGTACTTCTCAATATCAACAAAACTGAAAACCATGCGTTCCGTGTAAGGGGCAACCTGGTCACCAATGCGCCGGGCACGGTCAAGCAGGTCTTCCACCGTGATCCGGTCGGACAGGACAAGGGGATCGAACCGCCAGACAACCTTTCCTTTCCCGATCCTCTGCGAGAGCCGGATAAACGTGCCGATTCGTTCGCTGCAGGGGGGAACCCGGGATTCCAGCCCGTCGGCATCATAATCATTGAGCGTGAACAGGAAGTAATACGACAACCCGTGAGCATCCAGGGATGGCAGGTGCTGCATGAACTGTGCCGGGTTCTTTGTCCAGAAGACCACGAGACGGGTTTTTGCAAAGGAGACATACACCGGGCTGCCGCCAAACGGGCTCTTCCATTTCACATACCCGGCCCTGAGCCGCTCCAAAAACCACCGCCCGTAAAATGCCGGGATATCGGTTGAGCGGCTGGCGGAGATAATGACCGGTGCAACTGCCTGGACAACCTGATGGTCACGAGCTGTACCAGGGCCGGTGATCGGTAACGGGATCTTCTCCCAGCCACGCCATTTCATACGATGTTCCCCGCGATACCAGTATTCCGGGCGGGCAGGACAAAAAGGGTTTCCCACAAGGCAGGAAAGG
>JAAZNH010000341.1 GCA_012798365.1 Methanomicrobiales archaeon
CTTGCTCGAAGGGCCCATGACATCAAAAATAGTGTCAACATTGCTTGCGATCTTCCGGTTAAGATGCTCCAGGCCGCCGGGGGAGTCAATGAGGATATAGCGGTATTGCCGGGTGATGGCACCCAGAGCGTTTTTCAACGCCGCATCCGGCAGGCAGTAGCAGCCCTCCACCCATTTTGTGCCAACAGAGAGCAGGTCAAACGAATCTCCTTCATACAGGCCCTGTTCCCAGATCCGGTTTTCAATACGGTGCGAGGGGGGAACACCGATTGTTGTCCCGCCCCGTTCGATAAACGTCTCGGAAAGCAGCTCCGCGATCGTCTTCTTCCCGGCAGACTCAGGGTCAACACCAGCCATCTCGGCAAGGTTCTGGTCAGGATCCGCATCCACCAGGAGGATCGGGGTCTCCCCTTTTTCGATCAGGTACTTTGCCATCAGGGCAACAAAACTTGTTTTGCCGGTCCCGCCACGGCCCATCGTTACATAGGTTTTCATGAGGTTGTTCCTCCCGGGGTTTTTCGTTGCCGGGGGGCGATATCCGCAAGGCCTAATGCAAGGTCTATAATCACCTTCAGGGCCCCGGCACCGGATGGGCGAACCGGTTCTCCGGTGATGCCGGCCTCCGCCACGTCAGGATCGTATGGAACAAGCGCTGCAAGGGGAACGGAGTTTTCCGCTGCATACGACCGCAGGATCTCTTCTTCCCGGAGGTTCGTGATCCGGTTTCCGACAAGACGGATGTCCGAAATCGCGGAGTCGCGGGCCAGCCGGATAACCGCTGCAGCGGTTTCCCTCGACTTCCGGTTGGCATCAGATACGACAAGCATGCAATCAACGTGTTCAGCAGTTCCCCGGCCGAGATGTTCAATACCGGCTTCCATGTCAAGGATCACAACCTCATCCCGTTCCACCACCAGGTGGCGCATCAGCGCCTTGATTACGGAATGGGCAGGGCAGGTGCACCCGGACCCCATTGCTTTGACCGTTCCCATCACAAGGAGACCGGGGCCGGCGGGGGTTGGCACGGCATACTTCCTGATGATGTCATCAACTGTGAACGTAAGCCGGAAAACACCGGAATACTCGGTACCGGTCTTGAGCCGGATGAGTTCTGCATTGTCCGCAACCGGCACGATGCGGGCAGCATCCGGGGAAGACACGCCCAGTGAAAGAGCAAGGTTCGGGCTGGAATCCGCATCAATGGCAATCACGGCGAGCCCTTTTTGGGAATAGTAGTGCGCAAGGCTAGCCGCGATGAACGTCTTTCCAACCCCGCCCTTTCCACACACTGCAATCTTCATCCCCTGCTCCCCATGCCTTGCGCGCCGGCAAGATTTACTGATAGAGTATGACTCAAAGGACAAGAGCCTTTGCTTCGATCCCCATCTCTGCACCAGGCAGATGCATCGTTTATCGCACGGCGATCTGCCGGCTTCTGCGTGAGCATGCGTATAACCTGCGGGTTCAATCAATCCAAATAATACCAGCAACAGATCCACAACAACACAATCTTGTCTCAAGTAAGGTGCGGGCCTTATGGGATTTTTCTGGCGTAAAAAAACGGAGGAGCGGGTCTGTCCTAATTGTAAGAAACCTTTCCTTGAGGGAACACCCTTCTGCGAATCATGCGGACTGCGGGTCACCCCGCCACCGGCCTGCGGAAAATGCCAGCTCCCTCTTGCCCCGGATACCAACTTCTGCGAGTCCTGCGGAACACCGGTTGGCATAAAACCTGCGCCCGAACCCGAATCGGAACCGGGACCGCAACCGCAGGCTGCCCCGGCAGAGAATATGGCGGGTCACCAGAAAGACCCTCATCCACGGGGAAAGAAAGGCAGGAAACGCGGCAAGCCCAAAAAGGATGAGTTTGTCCTTCGTTCGATGATTACCCCGGGAGCAGGGGCGGATGCCCAGGAGCCGGGACAGGTAAACCCGGTTCCTCCCCCGCGTGAAGAGAAGGCAGCTGAACAGAACCCGGCGCCGCAGGTGGGTGCATCTGCAGCAACGACTCCGGCGGAGCGGTTACCCACGATCAGGAATCTCCCAAAAAAACTCCCGAAAAAAACCCTGCTCCTTTCCGGGATCATTATCCTCTTTCTTCTGGTAGCAGCGGCGGTCCTGTCCGGGTTCATTCATCTGTCCCTTCCCGCATTCCACCACACCCCCGGGGGAAAAATCATTCCGGTACCTGTCACGCAGCCGACAGAAATGCCGGAAAGTGGGGAACACTCAGCCAAAACAACCAGTACGATTCCGTCACTTGTCCCGGGCCCGACCCAGGTACCGCCGGAGAGCGGCCTTATCTGGCTCCAGGCAGAGCGGGATCCCATCACGAATATCGTTTCCGTGATTTTTAATGGAGGAAAGGGCCAGCGCGCTGTCCGGGAGGTCCAGGTCCGCCTCACCCGCTCCGATGGCCAGGTACTGGAGCGGACATTCAAACCGCTCACGGTGGGCGAAGGTGCAACACTCCAGGGAACAAAATTCACCGACCGCCTGGAAGTGAATGTGACCTATAACAACGGAGAGGCATATACCGTCATCGACAAACTGTTTGAATATAAGCAGCGGAACTGATACGATAAAAGGAACCCGTAAAAGCAAAAAAAGAATCTCTGAA
>JAAZNH010000342.1 GCA_012798365.1 Methanomicrobiales archaeon
CACACACGCCGGTATTGTACAGATCTGTTCACCAGGGGCTCTTTCCGGACAATTTTTGTCCACCGCAGTAGGCACATTCTTAGTAGGGTCCTGCAGGCACTTCTCCGTCGGAGCCCGCCGGAGAAGGGATGATTCATCTGGACCCGGGCAGAAGGGAAGCAACCACATAAGGGGCTTACCGGAACGTTGTGGTTTGAAGGGGATTGATCCGTGGCAGTTTTTTCCAATTTTTTTTTCGAATCTTCTGTTGACATTTTTTAAAAAAAAAAAAATGTTTGGTTAACCACTAAAAATCAGAGTGGTCTGAAGATCTGTGCGACTCTGCGAGGGTAACCGGAAACACTTACGAAAAAAGCCGGCATCACAGGGATTATTACCGGCATTCCTTATCCAGAATCTGACGAAACAATAATTTTTTTTATCCGTAGCCGGATTGACCGGGTAACTAATTACGTACAGGATTCTCGTCTTTGCAAAAGGACATGGGCAGAATCCCATGGCATGCCTGGCATGGTGCTGCCAGAAAGAGCGAAAATAAAAAAAATGTTAGTGGATAGTCTTATGCACCGGCACTGTCGTAGAGCTGGCAGATGTAGCGGGCACAGAGGAGTGACCAGGGTGCAATGAGACAGAGATAGAGCAGTATGCCGAGGATCGGGATCATCATAAGGATACTGACAATAATACCATAGATGATACCACAGACGATCAGAACAACGAGTGCAATGATGTACGGAACCCAGCCGATCTTTGCAATGGTTGCAAGGATGGCGCCGAAATTAAAGGCTTCACCAATGCTTCCGGTGCGTGCAAACCTGACCATGCCGATGATTTCAAAGACTGCAATGATGATAGCAAGAACAATGACTACAAGCATGCCGATGAGCATAATGCCGACACCGGCTGCAGCTGCGGTCGGGTCTCCGGTCATCATGGCGCCGAATCCAACCACAAGGAGGATGGCATACACGATAATGATCGGAATCGCATAGATAAGGTAGACAATGATTGCCTTGATACCATCAATGAACAGGGTGCCCCAGTCATTTACTTCCGGAGCCGGCTTCTCACCGCGGAGGACCTTCAGGCAGTACCCGGCAAGCGGGATACCCAGAAGGATCGTTGCGATGATGAGCATAATCCATTGGTTCCATTTTCCTACAACAGCCTCCTTTGCATATTCAAAGGAGTCTCCAACCATATTTCCATAATCCATCTTGTTTTCACCACGTGGATACAATCAAATCTCTGAATCATCCATGGCTGTCACCGCCACAAACGATTTAAATTAGTTAACCACTTCGCAGAATATAAATTTATCCTATTTTCGGGGCTAAAACAGAAAAAGAATGGAATAAATCAGTGCCTGAAGTAGCGGACGCCCGTAAAAACCATTGCCATGTGAAGCCGGTTTGCAGCCTCAATTACTTCCTTGTCCCGGATAGATCCGCCCGGCTGTACAAGGGCAGTGGCGCCCGCTTTTGCAGCAACTTCCAGCGTATCCGGGAAGGGAAGGAATGCATCAGATGCCACTGCAGATCCTTTGAGTGGTGCGCATGCTTTCTCAATGGCAATCTTTGCAGAGTCAACGCGACTCATCTGGCCGGCTCCAATACCGAGTGTCCGCGTCTGGTCGGCAAAAATAATCGTGTTGCTCTTGGTGTGCTTGCAGACTTTCCATGCCAGCTGGAGAGCTTTCATCTCTTCCGGCGTCGGGTCGCGATCAGTAATGACTTCCCAGTGCTCCTGGTAGGCCGGTGTGCGCTGGACCAGGATTCCGCCATCGATGGAGCGGATCTCATCAGCAATAACTGGTTGCGGGAGGACGAGGACCCGCATGTTCTCTTTCTTTTTCATGAGTTCAATGGCATCATGAGAGAATGATGGAGCAACGATTACCTCAACAAAGGTGTTGCAGATCTCTTCGGCAAATTTCCGGTCAACTTCCCGGTTGACGGAGACGACCGATCCATATGCGGAAACAGGATCAACATCCCGGGCAGTTGTATATGCTTCAAAAATTCCCGATCCGGTAGCAACTCCGCAGGGGTTGTTGTGCTTGACAATTACTGCTGCAGGTTCTTCAAATTCCTTCAGCAGTCCTACGCCAGCATTGACATCCAGGTAATTGTTATAGGACATCTGTTTTCCCTGGATGGGTTCTGTGCCGGCAATTCCCCGGGTTCCGTACACGGCAGCCTGCTGGTGCGGGTTCTCGCCATACCGGAGGGCCCGTCCATGAGTATACTGGACGGAAAACGTGGGCGGGAATGGTGCTTCAAGCCCGTAGAGATAATTGCTGATAGCAGAATCATATGCTGCTGTGCGGGCAAATGCCTTCTTCGCAAGCATCAGGCGATCTTCAGCAGTGATGCCGGAACCGCTTACGGATTTTTTAATCATGGGGTAATCTGCGGGGTCAACAACAACCGCTACATCCTTGTAATTCTTGGCAGCAGCCCGGATCATGGCCGGCCCGCCGACATCAATAAACTCAATGAGTTCTTCAAGGCCCATCTTCTTCCGGGACATGGCTTCGAAAGGATACAGGTTGACAACCAGGAGATCAATCCGGTTGATCCCGTGTTTTGTCATTACGGCATCATCGATCTGCCGGCGTCCCAGGAGACCCCCGTGAACCTTCGGGTGCAGCGTCTTGACACGCCCGTCCATCATCTCGGGAAAACCGGTGTAGCTTGATACTTCGGTAAATTTTATTCCCGCCTCACCAAGCGCTTTTCCAGTCCCGCCGGAACTCATGATACTGAACTTCTGTTCTGTAAGTGTCTTTGCCAGGTCAATAATCCCGGTCTTATCCCAAACCGAAAGGAGTGCCCACTTCATGGATACTAGTATGCAGAACAGGACAAAAAAGGTATCCAGATCCCGCACATGATCCAGGTTTACCTAAAGTAAATCCCATTTCCCCCGGTTTTTTCTGAACACCCCGGAAGGTTTCCGCCAGCAGGATATTTTTTGGCCGGATGCTCAAATGAAGGTTGAATTATGCGATTCTTACGAAACCTGCCAATCTGCGGGGGATTAGCAATAGGAGATCGACTCAACATTTATATAGAACCACAATACAACAGATAATGGAACATCGATTAGGGATGTCTTATGTGCGATGCAGAACGTAACCCAGTGCAGGAAGAGCCGGGAACCTCCGGGGCTGATGAAAAACCTCAACCCGGGGCCGGACAGACTGAGCTGGAGAAGCAGATGAGGGTCAATGCCGAGCTCAACGAAAAGCTCCTGCGACTTGCTGCGGATTTTGAAAATTTCAGGAAACGCACGGATCGCGAACGGCTTTCTGTTGTGGCGCTGGCCAATGAACGTTTTGCAGTTGATCTCCTGGAGGTTGTGGATAACTTCGACCGGGCCTTAAAGTCCGATGATGCCCATCTCCGGGAAGGCTTAATGCAAATCAGGCAGTTATTCAGCACCCAGCTGGAGCGTCACGGGATAATCCCCGTTGATGCACTGAACAGACCATTCAATCCCGCAGAACATGACGCAATCGCTCACGTTCCCTCAGATCAACCGGAAGGAACCGTTATTGACGAGGTCTCCCGCGGGTACAGGATGCATGAAAAGATTATCAGGCACGCAAAAGTTGCGGTATCAAAAGGAAAATCATCGTAAATCGGAGGACCATTATGGCAAAAGAGAAAGTTCTGGGCATTGATCTGGGAACCACATTCTCCTGTATGTCGATCATGGAAGCGGGAAAACCCATCGTCATCCCGAATGCCGAGGGTGGCAGGACAACCGCATCCGTAGTAGCCTTCACAAAAGAAGGAGAACGCCTTGTCGGGAGTCTTGCCAAACGGCAGGCGGTCACCAACCCGCACAAGACCATCCAGTCCATCAAGCGTAAGATGGGGACGGACGAGAAAGTCTCCATTGACGGTAAGAACTACTCCCCCCAGGAGATCTCGGCAATGATCCTGCAGAAACTCAAGATCGATGCCGAAGCATATCTTGGCGAGAAGATCAGCAAGGCGGTCATCACCGTCCCGGCATACTTCAACGACGCCCAGCGCCAGGCAACCAAGGATGCCGGCAAGATTGCCGGTCTTGAAGTCCTGCGCATCATCAACGAACCTACGGCAAGCGCGCTTGCATATGGCATTGACAAGGACCAGGACGCAACGGTCCTTGTCTATGACCTTGGCGGCGGAACATTCGATGTCTCGATCCTGACGCTCGGTGATGGGGTATTCGAAGTCAAGTCAACAGCCGGCAACAACCATCTTGGCGGCGATGACTTTGACAAGCTGATCCAGGACTGGCTCATTGACGAGTTCAAGAAAAAGGAGGGTATCGACCTCCGCAACGATCCCTACGCCATGCAGCGCCTGCGGGACGCTGCCGAGAATGCAAAGATCGAACTCTCCCAGCGCCAGATCACCAACATCAACCAGCCCTACATCACCACCGATGCAAGCGGCCCCAAGTTCCTCAACATTGACCTGACCCGGGCAAAGCTCGAGCAGCTCATCGGCGACCTTGTTGCTTCCACGATGGGCCCGGTCAAGCAGGCCCTGAGTGATGCAAAACTTGAGCCCAAGGACATCAACCACGTCCTCCTTGTCGGCGGATCAACCCGTATCCCGCTCGTCCAGGAAACCGTCAAGAAGCTCCTGGGAAAAGAGCCCGACAAAGGTATCAACCCGGACGAATGTGTTGCCCTGGGTGCTGGTATCCAGGGTGCCGTCCTGACCGGTGAGACCAAGGACATCGTCCTCCTGGATGTAACCCCGCTCACGCTGGGTATTGAAACCCTTGGCGGCATTGCAACCAAGCTCATCGAACGCAACACGACAATCCCGACTAGGAAGAGCCAGATCTTCTCAACAGCGGCAGACGGTCAGACCAGTGTCGAGATCCATGTTGTCCAGGGTGAGCGCGCCCTTGCAAAAGACAACTTCACGCTCGGGAAGTTCCAGTTGACCGGCATTCCCCCGGCACCCCGCGGGATCCCGCAGATTGAAGTCACGTTCGACATTGATTCAAACGGTATCATCCATGTCTCGGCCAAGGATCTTGGCACCGGCAACCAGCAGGCCATCTCCATCAAGGGCGACAAGAAACTCTCGGAAGAGGACATCAAGAAGATGATGGATGCCGCAAAGCAGTTCGAGGCAGACGACAAGAAGAAGCGCGAAGAGATCGAGTTGCGCAACCAGGCAGACACCGCGGTCTTCACTGCAGAAAAGATGCTTAAGGAGAGCGGCGACAAACTCGAATCTGCTGACAAAACCAAGGTTGAAGAAGGAATTGCCGGGGTTAAAAAAGCGCTTGAAGCTGACAATCTTGACGAAGTCAAGAAGAGCATGGAGTCCCTGACCGAAGCGGTATACGCAGCCACCACCAAGATTTACCAGAAGATGCAGGCCGAACAGGCATCTGCCCAGCAACAGGCCGGCGGACCTTCCGGGGATGCCGGGGCAGATCCGCACCAGGAACCCAAGAACGATGACAATGTCGTCAATGCAGATTACAAAGTAAAAGATGAGTGACCGGAATATGGGCGCAGGCGACTACTACGAGACTCTCGGCATACCCCGGAATGCTGATGAGGCTGACATAAAAAAAGCATACCGCAACCTCGCCCGTAAATACCACCCGGATGTCTGCAAGGAGCCCGGCGCAGAAGAGAAGTTCAAGCAGATCAACGAAGCCTACAGCGTCCTCTCTGACGACCAGAAGAAACGCCAGTACGACAACATGGGCCATGAAACCTATACCAATGCCTCAAAAGGCCAGTACAGTGGCGGCGGTGGAGGATATGGCGGGGGTGGATTCTCTGCGGACTTCTCCGGCTTTGGGGACATCTTTGATTTCTTTGGCGGGGGCCAGCGACGGTCCGGGCCCCAGCCGGGCGCCGACCTTCTCATGCGGATCCAGATCCGGCTTGAAGATGCGGTATCCGGTATGGACCGGGACATTGAGGTCATGCATACCGAACCCTGTTCCGCGTGTTCCGGTTCCGGCAGCGAGACAAAGAAACTCAACACCTGCCCCCGCTGCGGCGGTACCGGCCAGATGCGGCAGGCCAGTCATTCCCCCTTTGGCCAGTTTATCCGGATGACACCCTGCACCCAGTGTGAAGGCCGTGGGAAGATCCCGGAGAAAATGTGCAAAGCCTGCCATGGTTCCGGGCATACCCGCGTGAAACGCAAGGTCTCGGTCCATATTCCGGCAGGGATTGACAATGGCATGCGACTCCGGATGGAAGGTTACGGGGAAGCCGGGGATTATGGCGCCCACAACGGCGACCTCTTCATCGAAGTGTATGTCCAGCCGCACGAGCGGTTTGCCCGGATGGGCGATAACCTTGAGACGATGATCGAGATCTCCCCGGCCCAGGCTGTGCTCGGAACCTCGGTCGAGATCGAGACGATTGACAAACGCCATATTGACCTGAAGGTCCCTGCCGGCGTCCAGTACAATACCGCCCTGAAGATCAATGGCGAGGGAGTAAAGCGGCGCGGAAAACCCGGCGACCTCCTGGTCCGGGTAAAAATCGTCACCCCCAAATCCATCAGCAAAGAGCAAAAAGAGCTGTACGAGAAGATTGCCGAACTGGAAGGCAACGGCGGCAGCAGCGGCGGATTCTTCTCAAGCATCATGGGCGGCAAGAAGAAAACCAAAAAATAATTTTTTGCAGCTGCTCCTGACTACCCCCTCCCTTTTTTATCCGCCATCACTAATGAGATCAGGATGAAACTGCTGTTCGAGCTCTCCGGTGAAAATCCGACGCTGCCGTTTTCGGAACTGGGATGTATCGGGACCGTACTTGAACAGCGCCTGCAGGTTGCCGTCGTGGAATCCCCGGATCCCGGTGCAGCGCAGCGTCTTGCCATGACCCACGTGGTTTTAGAATACCTGGGCGAATGCGCACCGGATCTGGCGGAATTCAGGGCCATGCTTACCGACCTTGCCATCACCACCACGCAGCCGTTTGCCGGCCGGGCAAAGAAGGTGCATGGGGGGTGCCATGAACGCAACCCCTGCTCCCAGAAAGAGTTCGAGCGGATGATCGGGACCATGATCGATGGTCCGGTTTCCCTTGCCAGCCCCGAAGTGGAATACCGCGCCATTCTCTCGGAAAACCGGTGCTATTTCGGCCGTGTGCTCTTCTCGTTCGAACGCGGTTCCTTTGATGCACGCAACCCGGGAAAACGGGACTTTTTCCATCCGGGCGTAATGATGCCGCGGATGGCGCGGACACTGGTCAATATCGCACGTGGTGATGCCGGCCAGATTTTACTTGACCCGTTCTGCGGCACCGGCGGCATCCTGCTCGAAGCTGAACTCCTTGACATGGTCCCGCTCGGCAGTGATTTTGATCCGCTCATGGTACTGGGGAGTACGAAAAACCTTTCCTCCTCATCGCTGATGCTTGCTGACGCGACCCACCTCCCTGTTGCTGACCATTCAATCGATACGGTGGTTACCGATTTTCCCTACGGCCAGTCAGTCTGCATTAAAAAAACCGACACCATGGACCAGCTGTACCACGCATCGCTTGAAGAGATCCGCCGCGTCCTCAAACCCGGCCGCCGGGCAGTTGTTGTCACGCACCGGGACATCTCACCCATTGCAGCAAACGTGATGACCATTCTTGAAAAGCACGAACAACGCGTGCATAAGAGTCTCACGCGGCGGGTTCTGGTGCTGGGCCACTGATCCGGCCCGGCTTCATCCCGGCTTCATCCCGGCCAGTATTCTTTATCCTCTGCTCCTTCCAGATATGATCCGGTACTTATGAGAACGCTCTTCCGATACCAGGGTATCCTGGGTTTTTTCCTTGTCCTGTTCCTCTTCACCATCCCCGCTGCAGCGTATTCCGCACAGGCTGTCCAGGACTACGAGAAAGGCAACTCCCTGATCCTCTCCGGCAATTTTTCCGATGCGATCACCGCATATGATCGCGCCATTGCGCTGGAGCCCGGCTATTTCGAAGCCTACAATGGCAAAGCTGACGCCCTCAACCAGGATGGAGAATTTTCCGAAGCATTAAAAGAATCTTCCCGGTGCCTTGACCTGAACCCGGGATATGTCAAAGGCTGGATCAACCGGGGCCAGATCCTGTACAATATCGGGTATTACTACGAAGACATCCAGAAAAACCAGGAGAAAGCTGACGAATATTACCGGGAACAGCTCCTTGCCTTTGACCGTGCAGTCCAGCTGGAACCGGCCAATGCCGAAGCCTGGTTCAACAAGGGGTATGCCCTGGCCGGCATGAAACGCTATGACGAGGCCATCGCGGCTTTTGACAAAGTCGAATCCCTTGACCCTGCGTACCCGAACCTTGCCCTGAGCCAGAAACAGGCCCGGGTCCTGCGCGATGCAGGAACGCCATCATATACCAACATCCTGCTGGTGGTTGCCGGGCTTCTTGTGCTTATTATCCTTGGCGGGCTTGCATGGTTATGGCATGCAGGTCGCAGCACGGCCGCGCCGGAGAAGTCAGCTGCCGAAAACCGCCAGGCCCGGCGCAAAAACGAACGATAACAAGGCCATCAGATACCATTTCAATACATCTTTAAAAAAAAAACGTATGTCACTATTCAGGCTCCCCCATAGTGACCGAGATCGTATGAACACTTCTGCCACGACATGACAGCCGGCCAGTGCCGCGATTGAAATTTCTTGCTCTGTTGAAATCATTTTTTTTTTCCTGTTGACGTTCTCGGGGCTCCGCCCCGTCACTAGGGCACCCCCGGTTGCGATAACGACGTACTACCAGTTTTGGGAATATTATTCATGAATGAGTATTCCTCTCATTGAGGCCGCCGCGGGGACAGCCGCAGGCTGTGAAGAAGTAAA
>JAAZNH010000343.1 GCA_012798365.1 Methanomicrobiales archaeon
AGTATACAACCCTGCCCGCGGTTGAGAAAGATTTGAAGAAGCGGTGGGTGAAGCTGGGGGAGTGAGGGAGTTTTTACCGCTCCCTGAAATATCTTGAAAAGTCTGGCATTTTGCATGGGTGAAGGTGGGCGAGGTGACGTTGTGGTTCGGTGTTGTCGCCGACCTCGCTGATCTGAATGGAAGCGAACCTTCAGGCTCGGAGAGGTCGTAGACCTTGACGACTTGCAGGGAGGCGCCAGCTGACCTTCATGGCTGATGACTCTCTGGAAGTCGAAGAACGCTTTCGCGTTCTTCTCCTCCATCGGGTCTGATGACCCTCTGGATAAGCAAACTTTAATTATCTTACATCCCAAATTAGGGCAGATGGTTAACGGAATCGTTTTGCCGATAAAAAAAGTCTTTGCGCTCGTAGATTCAAAAATTTCCGTCGAGATTAAAGATGAGGGCCGCAAGCTGCAGGGGCGTCTTGTTGCCGTGGATGAATACCTCAATATCCACATGGAAGAGACCATTGAATTTGTCGATAACCAGCGCGGCCGGAGCCTCGGGACCGTTGTCATCCGTGGCAATAATATCCTGACAATCGCTCCCGTTATTTAAGAACAGCCTGGTGCAGGTGCATGATGACAGATCCAGTTGAAGATGCAATCAGACTCATCCAGTCAAAACCCGAAGGCGTCCTCCAGAGCGAGCTCTGGAAGGAGCTGGGTGTTGACAGCCGGAAATGTTCGCGTATCGTCAAGAAACTTGAAGAGAGCGGGCTCATCGACCGGATCGAATTCAAGAGAGAAGGTATCAAGACCTATATGCTGAAAGCCCGGCAGATGCCGGTGAACCCGAACGATCTTTTGGCCGGGGATGAACTTATCCCCTGTATCGGGTGCGAACTGGAGTGTATCGTGGAAGAGTGCCATCCGTTAATGGACTGGATGTACCAGCTGGCAATCGTCCACCACTCCGAAGAATAATCCTTTTCTTCTGCACTTGTTAAAAAGCCGTGTTCCTCTTTTCTGCCCGGGACTATTGACTTTTCCACGGGCCGGGCTCTGGTGGTTTTTCTCTCAGGGGGTTCATTTACCGCCAGAAAACACCAGCGCAACAACTATTTATCGCAAAACCTCTTCACCTCTAATGAGAAACATTCCCCGGATTTTTTGGTGAATCCTTCATGATCTCTGTCCTGTTTATCGATGACAATACTGACCTCCTGGCCCAGGTCCGGACCTTCTTAGAGAAGACCGGGGACCTCCGTGTTGAGTCAGCCCATTCCATCAAGCAGGCTACTGAGAAGCTCAAGAACCGGACATTCGATGTCATCATCACGTACGAGGAGATCCCGGAAGTGAACGGGATCGAGTTTGTTGCGGATATGAACGGGATTGAGTTTTTAAAATATCTCAAGTCGCAGGGTATTGCCACCCCGCTTATCCTCTACAGCCGGAAAGGGCCGACAAAGTTTGCGCTACAGGAGCTCTCCAATGGTACCGAACTGGTGCTCCCGAAGACCGGTGATATCCGGCCTGCCCTTTTTGAGATGGTCACGCTCATCAAGGGAACGATGCTCCGGAAGAAAGCGGAACGGGAGCTCAAGGCTCAGAACGAGCAGTTGGCCGGCATTCTCTCAGCAACGCCGCTGGGGATCTTCCAGATGCGGAACGGGATTATCGAATGGGTCAATGTCCCGTTCTGCAGCATGCTCGGGTATGATGAGATCAGTCTTGTGGGAAAGGAGATGCGTTCCCTGTTCCGGG
>JAAZNH010000344.1 GCA_012798365.1 Methanomicrobiales archaeon
CCGAGGGCCTGGATCAGCCCGGCCGCATCATCGGCATACAGGGGGATCGTGGGTGTGGCATTGTTAGTGCTGCTATATCCCATACCCCGGTGGTCATAGGCATACACATGGTATTTCGAGGAAAGAATGCCGAGGAACGTCTCGTTCCACGAAGCCTGCAGGGGCGTGGTATTTGCCACGGTCCCCCCAAAGCCCTCGATGAGCAGGACCGGTTCGCCCGATCCCCATTCCCAGTAGGCCAGCCGGACCCCGTTGACCTCTTTGTACTGGACAGGTGTTCCTGCAATGGACACCGGGAGTGGCTGCGTAACCTGCTGCATTGGTGAGGGCTGGGTCACGGGAGATGCTGTACACCCTGCAAGGAAAACCAGGCCGATTATCATGAGAAGGACCAGGCTGATGTGCGTTGTTTTCATTCTGCTTCAACCTCACCGGGAGAGACCCCGGATGCTGGTTCACATTCCGGGTGGAACGCAGATAAACCCTTGGTCAACCCCCGGTCAGCCGGGGAACGCACCGCAGCGGGGCTGGTTGTCCACGGTGTCACGGAACAGCCTTTCATGGTGCAGGAGAATCCGGCGGGCCTCCGGACAGGTAAGATGAGCATGGATCCTCACTAAAAAAAGAAAAAACATCACGTCTCCATTATTCCTTCCTCACTGCATCCGTACCCGCTGCCGGCCGGTAATCCAGATGGATCTCCTGGCGTGCAGCAAGAACAACCGCGAGAAGGACGAGGCTGATTACACACCCGAATAAAAACGCCTGGCCGAATCCGGCAAGGAGCACATTCGTGCTGATATTCACCAGCGCCTCGTTCGCAACCCCGCTGCCGGGACGTGCCGCATTCATGCCCCCGACAAATGCGATGGTAAAGACGGCTACCCCGATGGTGATCGGTACGAACCGCTCAAGGCAGATGAACCCGGAGACCATGCCCTGGTACTTCTTTGGCACCGCCATCATCGACATGGTTGACGCGGAGGTCAGGAGCATGCCAAACCCGCAGCCGGCAAGGGCCATGCAGATGACCACAAACCAGACCGGGGAATCCGGCCGCATCATCAGGAGAAGGAGATACCCGGCAAGGACCATCACACCGGAAGCGATGTTGACCTTCCGGCCCCCGGCGCGGTTGAAGAGCGACCCGCCCAGGATCCCGCCGGCCATGACTGCTACTGAAAGAGAAGTGAAGATCAGCCCGGCAACCGAAGGGGAGTATCCCTGCACGAGCTGGAGATAAAAGGGGAACAGGTAGAGCACACCGACATTTGCAACCACGACAAGGACAAGGGCCAGGCTTGTTAAGAAGAAATGTTTCTGTTGCAGGAGTCGCAGGTCGAGCAGCGGATCGGGAGCTGCCAGTTCACAACGGATGAAAGCGGCAAGCGAGCAACACGCGACAATAAGGCACCCCAGGATCACCGGATCAGTCCATCCTGCGGATGGCCCTTCCGAGAGGGCATAGAGCAGGGTCGTAAGCCCGAGGCCAAGGAGTACAGCTCCGGCACGGTCAAAACCGGGCGGGAGGGGTCTCGTCTCCGTGGCCGGGATCACTTTTGACCAAAGCAGGACGGCAA
>JAAZNH010000345.1 GCA_012798365.1 Methanomicrobiales archaeon
CGTTCGGGCGACGGGGAGTCCTGCTTGGTGCAGGGTATGTGGATCCCGGGTTCCGTGGCCAGCTGACGCTGTGCCTGACTAATATGGGAAGTGACGACATCGCGCTCCGGAAAAACGACAGGATCGTGCAGATGATTCTTCATGAAGTGCGGGAAGGCAATCATGGGTACTCAGGGCGCTACCAGGACAGCTGTGGCGCAGTGGAGGCAAAGTGACGACACCGATCAGGACAGAACGGAAATATATTGAGATTCTGCGGATTCTCAAGGATCATCGTGATCCGATGGGAGCAAAGCGGCTCTCCGAGCTGATGGCAGAGCGCGGTTTTGTCCTGAGCGACCGGGCAGTCCAGTATTATCTCAGTTATCTCGACTCGATGGGTTTTACGGAAAAAGTCGGGAACATGGGCCGCATTCTTACGCCGGCCGGCATTGCGGAATCAGACAATGCACTTGTCGGAGACAGGATCGGATTTGTCATTTCAAAGCTTGAGCGCCTCGCATACAGGAGCACGTTTGATCCTGCAACCGGCACCGGGGATGTTGCCTATAACCTCTCGGTCGTTCCCAAAGCCTCGTTTGAAAAGGCGCAGGCAGTGTTTGATGCCGTGGCAAAGTCTGGCTGCGGATTTTTCAAATCCTATAAAATTATTGAACACGATCCCCGGATTCCCCCGGGCCATGTCGGTTTCATTACCTTATGCAGTATTTCCATGGATGGTGTGTTCCAGCGAAAGGGAATTCCGGTCAAGATGGCATTTGGCGGAAGGCTTGAGATCGAACGGGGAGTTCCTCTCCAGTTCCGGGACCTGATTGGGTATCGCGGTACTACCATCGATCCCCTGGAATTATTCATTTCATCCGGCCTCACATCGATTGCTGACTATACGCGCACACAAACCGGCATCGCCCTTGCCAATGTCCGGGAAGTCCCGGCACCTGCCAAAAGTATGGTCGAAGAGACTATTCGTCTCATGAATGACTGCGGCTTTGTTTTTCCCATCACCATGGGTACCCAGGTATTCAATCTGATGAAAACCCCGCACCGGATTTCGATTGTTGCGTTCAGCGGGTTGAACTACATTGGTAATTGTGTGGAGCACGGTATTGAGATTAAAACAGAGATTGGTGCCGGCAATATCCGGTTCAGTAAAGTCCTGGATGGAACCTGATTATTCCTGCGGGGGATCATCCGGCGCTTTCGCGCGCCGTATCATTTTTTTCACGATATGGTGGGTCACTTCATCATCATTGGTGCTGTGATCTCTTTCTTTGGGTGAACCCGGCTTTGAGAAACCTGTTTTCATTTTCAGGTTGTCGTGGAGAAGCGTAGAATCCCTAGCCCGTGTACCTGCATGCTTTTGCACTTCGGGCCCATCGAATATCCGGTCTTTTGCACGGATCATGGGATCCTTGATTGCAATCGTCATCGTATCGGTTGGTTCTTCAGCGGGGTAAGTCTCATCAGGAGGTGGGGTAGGGGATATCTCCGGTTCGGGCTGCGGTGTTTCGATCAGTGGTTCCTGGGCACGATGTTCCGCATCCCGGGATGTGACCAGTTTTCGTTTTGAGATGACAACGGTTTTTTGTTCCGGTGGTTTTACCGGAATTTCCGGAACTTTTGCTGCCGAGGATTTATGGATGATGACCGGCTTTGGCCGTGGCTCTGTGGCTCTTTTTTCCGGTTCCGTGAATTCGCGGTCCTGCTGCAGGGGCTCTTCTGGGGCCGCGGGGGGTTTTCCCGGGATGGCCTTGAGCCGTTGTTTCTGGAGTTCCCGTTCAATTCTTAAACGTGCAGCATCTTTTGTTTCGATTACGGACCGGCTTTTGTGGGGTGCGTGGGGTTCTGTTGATGCGGTATCTTTTTTGTTTTTGATGGCGAGGGAGTCAGTTTTTTCCGGAACCGGTGTGGGCTGATGTTTGTTGATCGGCGATTCAGCGGCCCGGGTCTGGAGTTCAACCGGGTCAGCAGAGACGAGAATACGCGGGCGGGCCGGGGTTCTTTTTGGTGAATCTGTGACAGGGGCGCCTTCGTGAGATACGGGACCTGATGGTTCCGTGGGCACTGCAGGATGTGCCGGGTGGGGGACCTGTGAGAGATCGATGGTTTCCGGTTTTTGAGAGAATGTCCGTTCGGGCGTGGCGGAGCGGGCTGCAGGTTCAATTCCTTTCCGCATTTTTTCCGGAAGGACAATCATTTCATCCCGGATTAACCCTTTTCCGGGTGTTCCGGAAACGTCTCCGCCCAAGCCGGCTCCCTGTTCTGAGCTGCCCTCAGTTCTTCTCCGTGACCATGATGTATACTGCTCCCGGATCTCCCGGAGCTCACTGACCCGGGGGATATTCTCAAGACCCGAGAGCATGATGATGATGGCAACATTTTTGGTATTGACGACCGGGTAATCCCCCGATCGGGTCTCAAGGCCGGCGATACTCCGGTCAATCCATTTCCTGACTGTCATGAACCCCTTCATGGAGAGTTCATGGGACGGACCTGCGATGAGGACCAGCGCTTTGTGGGCACTGGTCATGTCACAGGGTGTTGAGACTTCATGGTAGATTGCCTGTTTTGCAAGATCAACGATTCTTGAGGCCTTCTTCTTGTTCTCTTCATCAAAGACGCCCTGGGGGCGGAACTGGGAGAGGAACGCCAGCGGGTTGCTGGGAAGCCGCTCAACAGCATACCCGATTGTGATGAATCCCATTCCTTTCATGGTGTTGAGGACTTCACCGGAATCGAGGACCACTTCGGCAAGGTCAATTCCCCCGTCAGCCTTGAACTCCCCGGCCCTGAGGATGAGACTGATTCTCCTGACAATGCCCTCATTGAGAAGATGGTAGGTTGCAAGTTCCGGCGAGAGTTCCGGTTCATCCTTTGCAAGGCCGAGCCTCTGGACAAGACTCCTCTCCTTTTTTACCATTTTCGCCTGTAGGGCTTTGGTCTTTTTGTACCATGTTTCATTGTCAAACAGGATCATGCCATCCAGGAGCGGGGAGAGCGTATCGATATCATCGGCAGCTTTTGCTGATCGTTTCTCTCCTTCTGCAAGACACGGCAGGGTGACCAGTCCGAAGATCGGCTCAACAATGGAGGATCGCAGGCCCCCGATGACCTGCGGGGCAATATCTGCCATCCCCCCGCCAAGACCCAGGCAGATCAGGATTGCATCATTCTCGCTTGATTCCAGGTTGTGAACAAGAGAAATTATTTCAGAAATGTCGATTGTTGCCGTGGGCTGGGTTCCTGCATCCTTGCTGGAGATGATCGGGTCCATTGCAGGGAAGAAGACCCTGGACGTTTCCGGAAGGGCGGTCAGTTTTTTGAGTGCATCTTCATCAACATCCACAGCAAGGGCCTGGATGCATGCAACTTTGCTGCTCTTTCGGTCTGTCGAGTACAGGGTATCGACAATCCGGCATCCTGCCCCTCCCAACCCGATGGCAATGATTCGCATGATATGATCCAATAAAACCGGAAATGAGCGTTGTGCATTCCTTTGATCGCGATGATAGTACCTGTGTACTGCCGTAGTTCAATATCTTATAGGATAATCGTTTATGAAGAAAAATAGTTTTTCCGTAAAAACCGGACGTTAGATCTTTTGAAAAAACACCAAATCACGCAAACGGTTCCCTGAATGAAGATTGCATCCTGCGTTTCACTCCGCTTGACTGGCAGTTTCCCTGTTTTTATGCCAGACAAATTCCAAAAACGGCCGTTATAGGGGAATTCCCGCAGCGTTGCCAGCATAAAATGATAATTTATTTAAACGCGTGTACGGTAATACTCAATGAGGTGAACTACCTTGACATATGGAATTGAATTCGTACCAGGAAATGTCAATGTAAAGCAGGTTGTCAACTATTGCAAACTTGCTGAATCCAAAGACATTGATTTTGCATGGATCACCAACCACTACAACAACCGTCACTGCTACCCCACCCTTGCCGCTATCGCGCAGGCAACCACGACCCTGAAGATGGGCCCGGGTATCATGAACGCATTTACCGACACTCCGGCTGCAATGGCATCTTTTGCCTGCACGCTCAACGAGATCTCTGACGGCCGTGCCGTTCTCGGTATCGGACCCGGCGACCTCTCGACCCTCCCCAAGCTGGCAATCAGCCCCGACAAGCCGGTTGGCCGCCTCGGCGAGGCAGTCGGACAGATCCGCAAGCTCTGCTCCGGTGAGGAAGTCAAGAAGTCTGGTCTCCAGTTCTTCGACTACGACGGTGCAAAGCTGACTGGTGTCACCCTGCCCGGAAAGAAGGGTATCCCGATCTACATCGGTGCACAGGGCCCCAAGGTCCTCGAGCTTGCCGGAACCATCGGTGACGGTGCACTCATCAACGCATCCAACCCCAAGGACTTCCAGGTTGCAATCCCGATCATCAAGGCAGCATGCGACAAGGTCGGCAAGAAGGGCTTTGATGTCGGTGCATACACCGCCATGTCCATCGACCAGAGCGAGAAGAAGGCACGCAACGCAGCAAAGATCGTTGCAGCATTCATTGCAGCAGGCTCCCCGCCCGACCTCCTGAAACGCCACGGCCTCGACCTTGACAATGTTGCAAAGATCAAGGCAGCACTCGGCAAGTTCGACTTCAAGAGCGTTGGAGAACTCGTTGGCGACAAGGAGATCGATGCATTCACCATTGCAGGTACCCCTGAAATGGTCAAGCAGAAGTGCGAAGACCTGACCAAGGCCGGTGTCACCCAGATCATCTTTGGCTCACCCCTCGGTCCGGACATGACCAACTCGATCCGCCTGCTCGGCAAGTACGTCGTATAAGTGTGGATCCAATACCTGCAGGGATTCCCGGGGCAGATTGCCCCGGCAACCTGTCAGATATTCTTTTTTAATGTCCTTTTCCTCTCTTGAAACAGGTTCATTCAGGCAAACTACTATCTCCTTGGGATCCTGATATTATCGTGAGGATCCATGTTTTCGGTCACTGAAGTGGTCACCCCCCGAGGCACCCTCCAGTATCGCGAAGAAAAGTATTCGGGTTTCCGGTGCCGTATCTCTCCGGATCGGCGCATGCGACAGATTGATCAGTCCCCCTTTGCTCTTCCTGCGGTTGAAAACTGTCCGTTTTGTCCGGACCAAGTGTTCACGGTAACCCCGACATTTCCCGATGGCAGCAGGATCATCCGCGGTGAAAGTGTTACCTTTCCCAACCTGTACCCGTTTGGGGAAGGCCATGTTGTAACGGTTATCACACGAAACCATTCGGCGGATGTGTTTTCACGTAAGCAGCTTGTCGATGCATTCCGCGGGATATCTGAAGCGATTCTACCGGTCGGTGGTTATTCGACCATCAACTGGAATTTCCTGCCATCAGCTGGAGCCAGCGTTATACATCCACACATGCAGGGATTGTCAGACCAAATGCCGACCCATGTTGTATCACGCTATCTTAGTGCCTCGCACGAGCATTACAGCCGGTATGGTGTGAATTACTGGGATGCTGTTAAAGAGAAAGAAAAGGCCTCTGATCGTTATCTTTTTGGTGAGGAGATTATATGGTCCGCCCATGCAGTGCCGCTTGGGGAACGGGAAGTGAGAGGGATTCTCCCCATAGCGACCATTGATGAATTTGATGCGTATATCGATCTCCTGGCCCGTGGTGTCCTTGAGAATCTGACATTGTTCCGCAATCTGGGGACGTATGCATTCAACCTTTCCCTCTGTTTCGATAAATCTCACAATACTGATGGGATGCGGGCTTTTTGCTCGATGATTTCAAGAATCAATCCCAACCCGACTTCAACGAGTGACTCGGCTTTTATGGAGCGGATGCACCTTGAGCCGGTAATAATGACACTACCGGAAGATCTCGGGAAATTCTACCGAAAAGAAAAAAGATAAAAAAAAATTTACTCGAATTTTGCAACGAGTTTGGTCTTGCGGACGAGGGTCCCATCCTTCTTGTGGGCCTGGCGCAGGATACAGTCTCCTGCCTTCTCGAGCTCGCGGGCTTCGTCACAGAGTACTGCTGCGACTCTCATCATCTCGTGGGCGCTTGTAACGATCGGGATGTATTTCTCCCATTCCTTGGTCATGAAGCAGCCCTTGACGTTCTGGCCTGCAACTGCGATTGCGATCTCGTGGGCAGCGCGTGCCTTTGCGAGTGCGAAGGGATTGGTAAACTCGCCGTCAACCGCCTTGTCGGTGGTCATAATGATTTTCGGGAGCTCGAGCTCTGCGCCCTTCTTTCCTGCCTTTACCTGGTCGATGACCTTGTCAAGAGCAACCTGCAGCTTGCGGAATGCACCGGTAAGTGCGAGCACTTTGACGAGGTTGCCGTTGTAGTCGGACATTTCAACGGGGTCGAGGAACTCGCGGCGTGCACCGATCATGGAGTCTGCCTTCATGATGATATAGCCGAACTTAGTGTCAGCCTTTACGCCTTCCCATTCCTTCTTCGTGGTCACGTCATCAGTGATGATGATAGTCGGGATACCTGCTGCAGCGAGCTTCTCGCGTGCGCCGGTCGGGCCGGGAAGAACTCCGTTGGGGGAGACAACAACACAGAAGTCCGGTTTGTATGCAATCAGGTTTGATACTACACGGTCAACATCTGCGGGCTCGAGTTTCGTGCCGCTGGTCGCCATGAATGTCTGCATGTCTTCACGATCTGCTCTCTCGTCGAGGAGGAGCTCTGCCATTACGCCACTTGCAATGTTGCCGAGTTTTGCAACGCCTACTTTAACAACCATCTAATTCACCTCGATATTTTTTAACATTGGTAATATGACCCGGGATTCTTATAAACATTGTGAAATGTTTTTACGTCGGAAAACTCGACACTGCGCGATGAAGAGCACACTGTAGCGATCGCGGGGATACAGGCACCAGAACAACAAAAGTTAACGAAAAGTGTTTAAATTCAGATGTGATATCTGGTATCATGAAGGATGGGCTTCTCACAGATCGTCAGATGGAGGTTCTCCGGTACCGCAAGCAGGGGCTCACCCAGCAGCAGATTGCTGACATCATATCGACATCCAAAGCGAATGTATGCACCATTGAAAAGAGCGCAATGGAGAATATCCGCCGGGCAAAGGAGACACTGGAATTCCTCTATACGCTGGATGCAACGAATCTTTGCACAATTCCATCCGGAACGGACCTGTTTGAGGTTCCCTCGATTGTGTTCCGGGAAGCGGAAAAGATCAATGTCAAAGTAAAGTATGACACTATCTCGCTCATCAACCGCCTGCGCGAATCAAAATCCCAGTGCTGCAAAGCACGGCAGGTCTGCGAGGATATTATTGTCTATATCACCGACCAGGGCGAGATCTATTTCGGCTAACTTCAGCCAGTCCCTCTACCCGCTCAAACCCCTTGTGGGTTGGCATATGTTTATATCTTCTTTTATGCTATAATTAAGGAAGCCGATATGAGGTTATCCATAGCGGATCCTGTGCACAGGCAGGGAGAAATCCCTGTTTTGGATCTCAGCTTACGGCGGAACCGTGCCTCCAGACACAGGGATGACGGTTGTGCCGTGGGTAGCCCTCGATTGGTGAACTCATCCAAAAATGGGTGAGTATCCCGAGAAGGAGTTGTGATTCGTCACAACAGGCTGACCGAGTGGGTCTGATTACCACGCATGGGCCAACGTTCGTGCAACGTGCCCGTTCCATTCCCCGCGAATGGATGCGTTATTATCAGGATCTTCTTTCGAGAGACAGGTATGCCGGTGCACACCGGCCAGGCGGTAAGAAAAACTTATCGCATCTCCGTAACCGGAATTTCATTGAATACCAGGCAGGAGGGCATAATCCCCGAGGGGTCTTATGCCTGGCTTGTGCAGGGAGTTCCGTGTCGCGTGTTGGCGTAAAGCGCGAAGCATTCACACAATCTCGGATTAACAAAATTCGTGTCGCATTTGAGAATAACCTACACGCAAAAAGGATTGATTAACACATGCCAAAAATCAACAGACCACGCCGAGGCTCTCTTGCATTCAGCCCCAGAAAGCGTGCAAAGAGTCCAATCCCGAAGTACCAATCGTGGCCCGTCTACGAAGGCGCACCGATCCTGCAGGGTTTTGCCGGATATAAAGTGGGTATGACACATGTTGTCATGGTAGATGACCATAAAAACAGCCCCACCGAGGGAAAAGAGATCATGGTGCCCGTCACTGTTATCGAAGTCCCCTCAATGAAGGTTGCGGCAATCCGCGTCTACTCAAAAGACACCTACGGCAAGCATGCACTCACCGAAGTCTGGGCAGACCAGCTCGACACACTCCTTGGCCGGAGGATCAACCTTCCCAAGGAATATGACGGAGCAGCAGCCCGGAAGAAGCTGACCGATGCCCTGGCCGCAGGAACTGTTGCAGAGATCTACGCAGTAACCTACACACAGCCTGCAACGATTTCCGGTGTCCCGAAGAAAGTTCCCGACCTCATGGAGATTAAGGTCGGCGGTGCAGACCTCAAGAAACAGATGGATTTTGCACTCGGACTTCTCGGAAAGGACGTTACCCTCAACAATGTTGTCCAGACTGGTGCCTATGCGGATATCACCGCAATCACCACCGGAAAAGGAACCCAGGGCGCAGTCAAGCGCTGGGGTATTGCCCTGCGCAAGCGCAAACACTCTGTCGGCGGGAAAGAACGCCACATCGGTACCCTTGGACCCTGGAACCCGCACCACATCCGGTGGCAGGTCCCCCAGATCGGTCAGATGGGATTCCAGCAGCGCACGGAATTCAACAAGCGGATTCTTAAGTTCAGCGAAAATGCAAGCGAAATTACACCGGCCGGCGGATTCCTCCACTACGGTGTTCTTAAGAACCCGTACGTTCTGGTGAAAGGTTCCATTCCCGGTCCGGTCAAGCGTCTGATTCGTATCCGCCCGGCAATGCGCCTTGGAGAACATGTCGTCAGGATGCCGACAATTCAGTTTGTGAGCGTCCAGAGCAAGCAGGGATGATCAGAGATGAAAGCACAGGTTAAGAAACTGGATGGCGGAGTTACCAAGAGTATCGAACTTCCTGAGATCTTCTCGGAAGAGTACCGCCCTGATCTGATCAAGAAAGCAGTAATGGCACTGCAGAGCACCCGCAGGCAGCCGCACGGTTCATACCCGTATGCCGGTATCTGCTCGTCTGCAGTAGGCTGGGGAAGCGGTCGCGGTTCATCGCATGTCCCGCGTCTCAAGAATGGTTCCCGCGCTGCAAAGGTCCCGCAGGCCAAGGGTGGGCGTGAAGCACACCCGCCGAAGGTTGAGAAGGTCCTGATCAAGGAGATCAACCAGAAGGAGAAGCAGAAGGCATTCCGCTCGGCAGTAGCCGCAAGCGTGAATGAAGAGCTCGTCAAGGGGCGCGGACACATCTATGAGGGCGCAGTACCCGTAGTTCTTGAAGACAAGTTCGAGACCATCGGTAAGACCGCCGAGATCATCACTGCACTCACCAGCGCCGGCGTCTACAACGACGTCATCAAGGCAAAAGACAGCAGGAAGGTCCGAGCAGGTCAGGGTAAGCTGCGTGGCCGTCGGTTCAAGCAGCGCAAGAGCCTGCTGATTGTCACTGCAGAAAAGCCCCTGCTCGCAGCACGCAACCTCTCCGGTGTCGATGTCGTCACTGTTGACCAGCTGAATGTCGAGCACCTCGCACCGGGCATGCTGGCAGGTCGCCTGACGGTCTGGACCGAGAGTGCACTCGTTCGCCTGGAGGGAAGGTAAATGACCCTGAGATATCCGTTTGTCACAGAAAAGGCAATGGTCCTTCTCGAGAACCAGAGCAAACTCCAGTTCCTTGTATCCAACAAGGCATCCAAGGATGACGTCAAGCGCGAGATCGAGAAGTCTTTTGGCCAGAAGGTCAAGAGCGTCCGGACGCTCATGAACACGCACGGCCAGAAGAAGGCCATCGTGAGCTTTGAGAACGACAAGGCCGCTGAAGAAATCCTCAGCCGGCTTGGCATTATGTAGGTGGGGAACATGGGACATAGAATCACAACACAGGCCCGCGGAAGGGGAGGCCCGACATACCGGTCACCATCCCACCGGTTCAAGGCCGAGCTCAAGCACATCGGTGATGACACCCAGAAGATCACCGGAAGTGTAATTGATATTGAACACGACCCGGCACGCAACGCACCAATCGCCCTTGTGAAACTCGAGGACGGAGAAAAAGTATACATGCTTGTCACTGAAGGACTCGGCATTGGCGACTCAGTTTTCTGGGGAGCAGTCGGGGAAGTCAGGAACGGCAACACCCTTACCCTGGGTAACATCCCGACCGGTACCTATATCTGCAACATCGAGGCACGCCCCAATGACGGCGGCAAGTTTGTCCGCGCATCCGGTGTCCAGGCCGTTGTTGTCGACAAGATTGAAGACCGTGTTGGTGTCAGGATGCCCAGTGGCAAGACCAAGTGGTTCAACGCACGCTGCCGCGCAACCATCGGCATTGTAGCCGGTGGCGGCCGTGTCGAGAAACCGTTCGTGAAAGCAGGGAACAAATACCACAAGATGCACAACACCGCAGCCAACTGGCCCCGTGTCCGTGGTGTCGCAATGAACGTCATCGACCACCCGTTTGGTGGCGGTGGACACCAACACCACGGTCGCCCGA
>JAAZNH010000346.1 GCA_012798365.1 Methanomicrobiales archaeon
GCAACCGCGAGCGCGAGATCGCGGTCATCGGGGCACTGACTGCACTCGGGTGTGCCCTGCCCCAGCTGAAAGTCCACGTGCATGCCGGGCTCAATGTCGGCCTCACAAAAGATGAGATCATTGCGGTCATCAACACCATGGCAGCGTATGCCGGTTTCCCGGCAACGCTCAACGCACTCTTTGCCGCACAGGAAGTCTTTGTTGAGCGGGGCCTGGCATGAGTCCGGCAGGCAGCGGCTCCGGCCGGAGAATGGAGCTGGAGCGCACGATCCGGGTGGATGCCCCGCCCAAAGCTGTCTTCCCCCTTCTTTGTCCCGAACGCGAGCGGGACTGGATCGATGGCTGGGACTATGAGATGATCTATTCAGCGTCCGGGTTTGCTGAACCCGGCTGCGTCTTCAGGACCACGTTTCTCCCGGAAGGCCCGACCGTGTGGGCGTTTGTGGAACATGTGCCGGACCGCCGCGTGGCGATCTTCCGGGTCTCCGGGGATCTCGTTGCAATCCACTGGACGATGGATCTTACCGGGCCTGCCGCAGGCACAACAGCGATTGCCATCCACTGGACGGTGACCGGCCTTTCTGATGCCGGGAACCGGTTTATCGATACGCAGCTGAACGACCGGTTCCATGAACGAATGACCTGGCTGGAGCAGTGCCTGGGATATTATTTCCAGACGGGCTCGAAACTACCAGCCAATGCCGATGAACGGAATACCGGGTTTTCCAGGAACCAATAAAAAGAGGGAGTGACTTCAATCAGGAAACCCGTAAATGAACTCGGAAAAAATGAATGACGGGGCCATTTACAAAATTTTTCCCGATAAAACGTAACCGACTCAATGATTCAACCTGCTCCGGGCCAAAGGCCATTTTGCCGGATCCGGGCATGGACAAATCCGGTTCACTACTGGTCCGGATCATGGAATGAATAAACCAGAGCTTCAGATGAAGACAGCCAGGTCCAATAAATCATTGTACCCGGGTGCAGGACCCGCGGGCCGTCACCCCAGTGATAGATCTATGTGCAGGACCACCAGTTACCGAACCACGTGTGGTGATAAGTGCAGATATTGGTCGGGGGAATAAGTGCCTGAGATGGCTGGACGATAAGGAAATACATCGCAAGGCAGACTACGGTTGTTACGATTGCAAGGCAGATCATGAATTGTATCATCCGGGCAAAAGGGGATTGTTCTGGAGACGACATGAGACTAACCATCCAGCGTAGTATTCGCTTATCACCGGTTGTGATGCCAGGTATATGAATGCCGGGCATCTGCAGGTATTGAAGCGGTTTCGTTTCATCTGCCGGGAAAGAAAAAAACAGGTGTTCGCCTGAAGAATAGTGCCGGATTCCGGCAAAAAAGAGGGGAAAAATACGGTACCTTATACGCGCACACCATTCCAGTACTGGGTGGTGGTCTTCAGGGCATCTGCGCTCTCGCTCGCTGACACCCATTTGCCGGTAAATGATTTGTCATCTGCTGATTTTTCGAACACGAAGAATCCCGAGTATCTGCCGGTATTGTCAGAGTCGTTCCATGTGCCGGTTATCGTCCTGTCCTGCACGGTGGCCTCAATCGTCCCAAGGCCGTTGTTATAAGTCCCCGTTACCAGGGAGCCGTTCTGCGTCATCGCCATGATCACGATGGCATCAGATGAGTCCTTCACGCTGTAGGACGTGTTCCATGTCCCGGCCCATGAAGGGATTTCTGAAACCGGCGTGGCAGCAGTCACTGCTGTCGTTGTCACGGCTGTAGCGGATGGTTCCGTGGCTGCGGTTGCCGTGGCAGCAGGGGTTGCTGCTGATGGTGTTGAAGAGCTCGTGCAGCCGGCAGCGATCAGCATTGCGCAGGCAATACCAGCAAGGATGATAATGATTGTTTTTCTCATGGATGATCTCCGGATTTTTTTGTCCGCTTTGTATTAACACTGCTGGAATGCTACCGGGTGACCATGGATACGGACGGACAAAAAACCGGGATGCTTTGTCGTTACCGGGACGTAGTGGCCCGGAAGAATATCGCCCGTACAGAACATTTTCGGGTGCAGGGTCCTGTGAAGAAAACACCGGGGGAGAACGGGAAAAAGAGGTTGTATCTAACAGGCAGCTTTACAGGCAGTATACTCTGACCCGCAACTGCTCCTGCATCCGTTGACATTACTGCTTTTCTTACAATTTGCCATGCAGGGATAGTACTGGGCATCGCAGTACTGGCTGCAGGTCCACCCGCCATTGGCCGGTGCCTGCAGGCTCTTCTGCTGCGGGAGGTCGATGGCGAGATAATGCGCTCCTGCAAAGAATGCATCGGCAACCTATAAGCA
>JAAZNH010000347.1 GCA_012798365.1 Methanomicrobiales archaeon
AACCCTTGTGGCCCGGGGGACTGGCCACCGGCAGGTGCCGGGCCCCGCAAAAGGACATCCGCGAACCTCTCACGTAAAACGGAACGGTGCAGGATGGAAATGGTTTCCGCTGGGCGAACTGGGCCGGGTTCTGACGAGCCGGAAGACACCCATCCGGTCAGCTCCCGCTCCATCCATACCTATTTATGCGGCGGCACCGAGATGGATTTTTATCGGGGCAGCCTGCATGGGAACCATCGTCATTCCATTCGTATTATCGAGCAGTGGTATTGCAGACAGCATCATCCTGACCGTCGGCTTATGGATATTTTTCATCATCGTCATTGCCCTGATCAGCATTGTCTACGGGTTCCTGAAAGGGGAGTTGTCCCTGCCGGCATACCATGTCACGCCCGGGAAGGTGATTGCTACCTGCCTGATCGCGCTCCTGGGAGTTATTGCGTTCATCATCAACCCGCTCCTCCTCATCCCCCTGCTGGTGCTGGTCCTTGGTATCCTCATGTTCCTTGAAGTGAGATCGCTCGACCCGGACAAGGTTGTGGTTGATCCGGAGCCGGACTTCAATCCCTATGAACGGTGCTATCAGCCCCGTGCACCGGAGGACGTGGTCATTGATGCTGACTACCGGGTTATCGAAAAACCGGTTGTTGAGACACAGGCACGACCGGAAAAACCCGGGCCAGTGCCGGATGAACCCGTACCGGATGATCCCGGCCTGAAGAGGGCTGAGGCAGAGCGATCGCGATACGAAGAGCAGAAAAAACGGGAACAGGAAGAGAGGCGGCGTGTGGAGGAGGCCGGCCGGCTGGAGCATATCCATGGGCTGGAGTCGGAACATTTCCGCGAATACCTGGCAGAAGCAGAAAAATTCCGCCGGGAGTATGGGAAGAACATCAAGTGCGATGTCTGCGGCCGGTGGGACGGCCGATTATCCGTCCACCGCAACCAGACCTATTGTGACCGGTGCCTCCCCCCATCGGCCCGGAAGCCCGGGACGTGACTCGCGGCATATGGTCACATACGGTTGCAGGTATCTGCGCCCGCCGGTTATTTTTTCCCCGCAGCAGTGAGGATCTGGTACGTTACCGCGGCAGACAGGACGATGATCAGGCTCACCATGATCGTGCCGGGTAGGGTATACGGCAGGCCGGCAGCGGCGGAGAGGATATTCATCGCAACGATGCCCATGCCCATCGTGATGGAAAAAACCAGCATCGGGACCGCCATCAGGATGCCAACCGGTTTTTCCCTCCTGATGAGATACGCGGTTGCGAGCATTCCCGGCAGGAGGAACGCCAGGTCCAGCACATGGACCGGGTTGACCAGGAGGTGTATTTCCTCCACCTTCGCCGGGAAGGTATTGGTAAGCAGGTCCGGCAGGATTGCAACGAGCCAGAGGACGATGAACAGGACCGCGATAATTGCAAGAAGGATTGCCGCGTGCCGGACTGCCGGGATCTTCTGGAGCAAACGGGAAACAGATTCGCGGTCGGCGGCGAACAGGCCGCCGGCCAGGGTATACCCCGCGAGCCCGAGGATAATCACATACGCGAGGAAGAGAAACTGGAAATGGACGGCAAACGCGTAGATCGCAAATGCGTAGATGAGATACATCAGCAGGCCCAGCCAGACAAGGAATCCCCGGAGAGACTGGCGGGCAACCAGGAACGTGCAACAAAGCAGCATGCCGGCAACCAGGAGGTTTGCGATATCCTGGCCAACCGCCTGGATTGCCCAGAGCGGGGCTTCCCGGGCATAGGTGGCGGGAACGAAGATCCCACAGATGCTGGTGATGATGACAAGGATTGCGACCAGGACCGACGTACGGGTCCAGACGTCTGGCACTTTGGTGATTCTCGGGTATGGTGCGCTGTTGTTGCCGGGCATGATCGATAGTCTCCGTATCAGATTTGGTCTTTTGCGAGATAATCCGTACGTCTGCACCATTTCCCAATGTTAATTATCGATCACATCCGTTTGGGATATATCAAATCCCCGTGGTGTGCCATGAACCGTTTCCTGCCTGTCCTTGCCATTCTCATCAGCCTGTGCCTTGCAGCCGGCTGCACGAATGCCCCCGTTGCACAACCGGTCCCAGGTGCTCCGGCGGTACAATCCGTTCCCGCTGTTTCGATCAGTGCAACCCCGGTCCAGTACGTGGATGTGAACGGCCTGCGGCTCGCGTACCGCGAGTTCGGGAGCGGGGAACCGCTCCTGGTCATTGTCGGGTTCGGGGTAACCATGGAGCAGGCCAACGAGACCGCGATCGCGATCTTTGCGTCGAAATACCATGTGTACCTGTACGATCACCGGGGCATGGGGCAGAGCGGTGCCGGCACCGGCACCCCGTCGATCAGCCTGTACGCTGATGATGCAGCCGGCCTGATGCATGCGCTGGGCCATGACAGCATGCATGTGTACGGCACCTCCATGGGCTCGTTCATCGCTCAGGAACTGGCACTCAGTCATCCTGAACGGGTGCGCAGGATAATCCTGGATTCCGGTTCATACAGCATTCAGGTCCCGGAGATGCGGTACCTGAAAAACTACCTGGAATCCTATGCCGTGGATCCCGCTTCCCCGCGTGGCCAGCGGGACGAGGCATTGGCCATCCTTGCCTGGAACGGGACCTGGGACCGGTTGCCGGCGATCAACAAGGATGTCCTGCTGGTTGTGGGCACCGATGATACCATCACACCGGATATCCTCTCCGTCCGGATGGCAGGGCAGATCAACAGTTCCTGGCTGGTCCGGTTCCGGGGACTCCCGCATGCTGGCGGCGGTGTGGCACCGGCTGAATATGGGAGGACAGCCCTGCTGTTCCTGGGAACAGGTGAGTCTGTTGTGCCTGCACCGGGTGTTCCGGCCGGTGCTTCGGGGGTGTCCCCCTGACCCTGCCAGCCACAGCCCGGGAGCAGAGAAAGAAGGAGCTGATCGTTTTCCTGGCCCTGACGTTTGGGGCAACGTACCTGCTCGAACTTGCCGGTATTGCCCTGTACGGCCCCGGGATCTTAACCAACCGGCTGATGCTGATACCGATGTATATCCCCGCAGTCAGCACGATCCTCTGCATGGTCTGGTTTTCTCCTGCAATCCTGACCCGCGAGGCGAAGATCTTTCTCGCCTCGTTCCTTGCTGCCACCATCGTATCCCTTGGCGAGGGGCTGTACCAGCCGCTCCTCGGGACGATCGGGCCTCTTCCCCTTTTGACCGTTGTTGTTTCTGCCGGATCGCTGCTCCTTGCCGTGATCCTGAACCTGCAGAAACCGGGCCGGGAAGCTCTGGGCCCGGCGCTTCTGGCCGTTGGGAGAAACCTCCGGTATTACCTCCTCCTTCCGGTTGCATTCTCTGCATTGTTTATCGCAGGCCTTCTTTTCAGCCATTATGCCGGTCTTGCACTCCCGGCCATCGCGTTTGATCCCTGGACCTTTGGAGCGTTCCTTGGCCTGTACCTGGTCACCTCTGTTGTCTCCTGGCCCAAGTTTTTCGGGGAGGAGTACGGCTGGCGGTACTACCTCCAGGACCGGATGTTCGGGCTGTATGGCACCGGGAAGGGTGTTGTTCTCATCGGCCTCATCTGGGGTCTCTGGCACCTGCCGCTGAACCTTGTCGGCCTGAACTTTGCAGAGAACCTTGTTGCCGGCAACCTGGTCTATCTCGTGTACACGATCACAATCGGGATCATTTTCAGCTTCGCGGTGCTGAAAACGGGCAGTATCTGGATCGCGGTCCTCCTGCACGCCATCACGGACGCCCTTGTTGTTACCGGGTACCCGTATATTGCAAACGGGCAGGTGCTCTTCGCGTTCATCCCCGTCCTTGTGCTGCTGGGAGTCCTCGCAATTGTGCTGCTGCGTTCGGCAGTCTGGGTGGAAGCGGACAAGCCAGCACCATGAGGGCTGTGCCAAAGAACATCCCGGCCCCCGCTCCGGCTCCCTCCCCCATCTCCTGCGATCTCCCCCCACGACCCGCTTTCAGGTCTGCAGATGGAGGCCTGGTTTCCCAGCCGTCGCGTTCAAGGCTGTTGCCGGCCAAATACCTTTCATGGACCTCCATTTCTGCAAAAAGTACGAGGGCGATGGTCTGCCTCCCTCCAACCGGTTCTGCCGCACCTGCCCGCACGCCTCCCTTGCCTGCGACCGGCTCTGGGAGCTGGTCATTGCCCTCTCGGAATCCCGGCACGGGGGTGCGGTCCCGCTTCCGGGTACCCGTGCCGTGATGTTCCCCAATTCCGGAAGCAGGACGATCGTCCACCTCAAAATCAACACCCGGTGGGGCTTGCCCAAAGAGGATTTCCTGCACTTCGTCGCCACGGGCCATGCCGGCATGGGGCGTAAAGGGCAGCGGCTTGAACCGACTGCATCGCCCAGCATGACCCGGCAGGAGCCCTATGTCCAGGCCATTGTTGCCGCGCTCGGCGGGCCGG
>JAAZNH010000348.1 GCA_012798365.1 Methanomicrobiales archaeon
AATTCTGCCAGATTCTGGACGGATACAGCAAGTTCAGTCTCTGAACGCCAGCAGCGTGCGAGCAATTCTGCTGCAGTATCCCGTTTTGCGGGAGACCCGGCATCGAGTGCGTAGCAGAGAATATTCGTATCAATCAAAGGAGGCTGTACGGTCATAGAGGTCTTTTCGTCCAGGATATTTGCGTGTTCCAAGATGGTAACCGGTTTTCAGAAGGGACAATGCATCCTGTGCAATTTCATCCTGGGCCTGTTTTACAAGCCAGGTTTCCAGTGCTTCGGTAGTTGCTTTCCCAAGGTATCCTTTGCCTTCCCCCATCTTTTTCCGGGCAACGGCCCTGAAACGCCGTTCGGTATCATCATCAATACTGATAGTGATAATTCCCATGATGATCTACTTACGTTTCGAATTTATTTAAATTATCGCGAATGTAAATACATCCGGTACCCGGGGTGCCGGATGCTACAACAGGATTCGCGATTCGGGTTGGATTATGAAAAAAGAAATCCTGAAAAAAATGAAGCCATCTTCCCGAAATACCGGATACTACAACAGGATTCACGATCCAGGCAAGATTATGAGATGATATGCCCTGTTGAAATCCTCAATTGAGATGATGGGGGCTGATGCCCCCAAACCCCAGAAACGATCTATGCCGCCGCCCCGAAGGGCGCCCCGCGGCGGCTTCAATTACTTGGTCTGGATAAAAAGCCGAAGTCTTTTCTTTTCTCAAGTAGGGTAATCCGTTGTTATCGCAAATGGAGTTGCCCCAGCGGAAGGGAAAGAATTGTCACATCAGCGGGAATTCTGCGAGAGAAGCTCCAAGCGCGTCAGGATTTTTATCTTATGTTTTCTCCAGAGTACAAAAAACCCAGAAATATGAAGCCTTCCTGCAATCATTGAAAAAAGGTGCATCATTATGCCGCTCACGACAAATCATCGCATGATGGCCCTAGATTGCTGCTCGATCCCGAAATCCAGGCACTCGATGCAGTCCGGGAAGACAACATACCGGTTCCAGGTCCGGTCCGGCCCCCGCACCCAGAGCTCGCGGAAGATCTCTTCTGCAAGATCCATCTTCCGGATCTCTTTGATGTCTGTTGCACAGGACCTCTCTATGTCCTCGCACCGGTATCCCGCATACTTGAGCCGGCGGACCCGGACGATGCTTGTGCAGCCATGGTCATAGATGGCGAAATGGACCGGCAGCTTCCGGTTACTCCTTGCTTCAAGGATCCGGCAGCCCCATGCCTCTGCCTTGTGCATCGCTTCAAGGATTGCAATCATCGGTTTGCAACGGGTTTTCTTCATACCCGCACCCCGATGATGATCTCCCGTTCGCCCGGGACCGGCTCGTGGGCTTCACGTAAGGCCGAAACCTGCTCGTGGTCTTTTCCTGAACCCGGCA
Organism: Methanomicrobiales archaeon; assembly: GCA_012798365.1. GTDB lineage: Archaea > Halobacteriota > Methanomicrobia > Methanomicrobiales > Methanospirillaceae > Methanoregula. Next base: position 1,406 of record JAAZNH010000348.1, read on the forward strand.
CCTGTGCCTGTGCTTCACCGAACGCTAGTATGTGTTCGCGGGTTTTACCTCCGGCCGGCACTCGTACTTGTGGTTCACCAAAAGCCAGTACCTGTTCACGGACTTCCCCACCGGCCGGCACCTGAATGTCCGAGATTTCCACCCCGGATTCTCCTGCGATCACCAGCAATGCATTCGTCCGGCTGTTGCCGGAACTGGTCTCATTCCCGTACGGGAGCCTGCATCCGATGCAGGATCCGAACTCGTTGTTTCCTGTCAATGTCTCGATCATGATTTTGTTTTCTCCTTGTTTCCCACGCGGCAGTCCTGCTGCGGGCCGGGCTGGCCCACTTCCTCCTCCATGACGGGATCGATAGCGTACGCTCTCCGGTAATC
>JAAZNH010000006.1 GCA_012798365.1 Methanomicrobiales archaeon
GGCAAGGATTGCCATGTTTGTACCGACTTCTTTGGGTGACAGGCCAAGGTCTTTTGCAATGTATTTTGATTTGAAGTAGTGCTTGCCCTTGGTAATGCCGGAGTTGAGGTACAGAACAATCTTGTGCTGGGTTTCGTTATACGTCTCACGTAACTTCTTTGTTGTTGACATGGTGTGCCTCAGCGTTAAAGACTCATATGGATCAACATCTATTTATATATACCTGATAGTTGAGGTTAAAACCGTGCCCTCTTTTCGCCAGATCCGAAAAAATCTGACCAGAAAGCATTTATTACGCCCGATTTTTGACCGGATTTCTTTTGCCGCCGTTGCAGGGATGCGGGGGAAACGTACGGTAAACTCCGGCCATTTTTTTAAAATGCGGGGGATTTTGATCATTTCTGGATCTGCGCATCAGCAATCTTGCTGATGAGGGCCTCAAGAACCACGTCGCGCATACCCTCAACGAATTTTATACTGCCAACCACCAGGTGGCCGCCACCGCTGATGCCGCCGCCGGGGATCTCGTTGCGCAGCTCCCGTACCATGCGGGGGATATTCATCAGGACGCCACGGGAACGAAGCACCGCAAAGTCCGGCCCAAAGCCGATGGTGACAACCGGTTGCCCGGCATTCTGTTTGCAGAGCCGGTCATGCACTTCCCCGCTCGTTTTGCCCGGGGGCGGGAAGGTGAACTTGTGGGCATGGATCTCGACATCAATGAGGAAGAGATGGGCTTCATTCCGGAGCACCCGCGGTACTACATGCGGCATGCAGGCGTTCATCTGGTCCTCGATCATCGTGTTGGCGCCATCGACAAGGAGGCTCACCAGTTTCTGGTGCCGTGCCGTGTTGCCGGTGATGTTGAGGATGTCCTTGACAATCTCCCGGCCGTCATTGAACCGGAGCCAGAACTGCTCGTAGTCAAGGGCGAGGGCGATATCCTTGCAGGCTGCCTCGGGATACTGGTCCCGGACAAGGTCAAGGAAGAGCGCCCGCTCTGGCGCTTCGCTCCGGTCACCGACACCGGCAACTGCCGGCAGGTGGCGGATGATGGATTCGACCTTGGGATTGATGAGCCGGGCTACTTCTGTTCCGAGCATGCCAGCAGTGATACCAAAGTCCCCGCCCACATGGTAGGGGTTGACATGGGCCTTGAGATATTTGTCAATGGTTCCATCGGGGTGGTGATGGTCGATGACAACAAAGTCGATGTCATAGACACTGGCAATCTTGTAGGCCGGCTCATCTTCTTCGGTTGACCCGTTGTCAGTGAGGAGGACAAGCGGCATCTTCTGGCCATACCGGGCATGGTCCTTGAGAGCAAAGTCAAGGTCCCGGGTGATATCCTCAATCTCGTAGAACGGTGCTTTTGACGGGGCACGCTTGAAAAGGAAATAATCAGCATCAAAGTCGCCCCCGGACTCTTTGATGAGGGCCACTACAGCCTGCTCAATGGCAACGGCAGAACAGATGCCGTCAGCATCTGCATGGTGGCGGAGGATGATGGGCTGGGAGGTGAAGATCGCTTTCCGGATGATCTTTGCGACTTTTCTCATTTCGGGGCACAGTTTTTCCATCACGTCACTTTTCACAAGGAGCGGAATTTCTGCCGGTTCTGCACGGAGGTCAAGCGCTTTTTCAATCCTGACGCGCACGGCCGTTGCCTCTTCATCATTGAGGATGGTCAGTGCATCGACTTCGATCTGGAGCTGGCCGTTTCTCATCATCACTTCGCCAATGACCTTGACCATGTTGCCCAGTTCAGCTTCCGGGTAAGCCCGGACGCCGGCCTCAATGAACGCGGCAGCGTTCTGAGTGCCGGTCTCATCAACAATGGTAAAGATGGTCGGGCCGCTGGTCTGTTTAACCTGGGCAATCTCGCCTTCAATGGCAACCGTCCGGCCGACTTTGCCGGACAGGTCAGAGATCCTCACGGTCGTGGATTTGCGCTCAACGTTGGTCACCTGGTAGACCTGGATCTGGACCTCCTCGAGATCGATGTTGCCATTGGGTCGGATCTGGCGGACCCGGACAAGGATCGAGTCGCGTTCCTTGTGCTCGGCTTTCATGTTCGTCTTGTGAACAAGACCCTTGATGCGGTCATTGATCTGGACAAACATGCCGAAGTTGGCAAAGCCCTGGACCTTGCCCTGGTAGATGTTCCCCTCTTCAATATCCGCAAGGTCACATCCAGAACCAAGCCGGTAGACCATTACATCGTCAGAATCAGTATTTTTCATGGTTTTCTCTCTCCACACACAGCGAAACGGGCGTATTGTTGCGATATGGTATCTTTGTGTATCGTCAACGCTCGCGCGAAAGGGCGCGACTGTTTCGGACCTGTATAATTATCAATGGGTATTCACTAGGTTAATTTACTTGTTATAGAGCCGAAGAAGAAAAGAGAAAACGGGCTCCGGGTTCATTCGTCCCGGAACCCGACCTCGAGCATATCGAGATCGCTGGGGACGATGATCGTGCCGCTGTATTTTTTCTGTGCATCACTGACATGGGCACCCGTGTCCTGGTATCGCGAACTGATATGGATGAGGGCAAGGGCCCGGGCGCCAAGCGCTGTTGCAGCTTCACCGGCCTGGGAGGCGGTGGCGTGGAAAAACTCCGCTGCCCGGACAGTCTCGGTCTCGTCATAGGTTGCGTCATGGATCAGGATATCGGCATCCTTTGCGATATCCAGGCCTGAAAGGGAAAGCGCCCGCGTGTCCCCGGTGTAAACAATCTTCCGGCCGGGTCGTGCCTTTCCCATCACCTGGTCAGGGCGGACTTCGCGCTGGTCGCTGCCGGTCCCGATTTTCACCGTCTCACCCCGCTGGAGCCGGCCGAAGAGCGGCCCGGGTGGCACCCCGAGGGCAATGGCGCCCTCCCGGTTGAAGCGGCCCGGGCGTGCATCTTCTTCCAGGACAAAACCCAGCGCCGGGATCCCGTGGTTTGCCGCAAACGCGGTGATGGTGTAGCCATCGAATCGTGCCCAGGAGCCCGGGGCCAGCTCGACCGATTCCATCGGGAACTTCAGGTTGAACCGGGCAACATGGCGCAGGGTCCTGACAAATTCATGCACCCAGTCCGGGCCATAAATGGTAAGGGGGTCCGTCCTGCC
>JAAZNH010000349.1 GCA_012798365.1 Methanomicrobiales archaeon
CAAAGGCAGCCCTCGAGGTCGTCGGTGCAGGTACCATGCTCTTCGACCAGATCTGGCTCGGCAGCTACATGTCCGGTGGTGTCGGGTTCACCCAGTATGCAACCGCAGCATACACCGACAACATCCTTGATGACTTCACCTACTACGGTATGGACTACATCAAGAGCAAATACAAGGTCGACTGGAAGAACCCGGCCGCAAAGGACCGCGTCAAGCCCACCCAGGACCTCATCAACGAGCTCGCAACCGAGGTCACCCTCTACGGTATGGAGCAGTACGAAGAGTTCCCGACCACCCTCGAGAGCCACTTCGGCGGTTCCCAGCGTGCCGGTGTCCTTGCAGCAGCATCAGGTCTTACCTGTGCAATTGCAACGGCCAACTCCAACGCTGGCCTGAACGGCTGGTACATGTCCATGCTCGCCCACAAGGAAGGCTGGTCACGTCTCGGCTTCTTCGGTTACGACCTGCAGGACCAGTGCGGTTCCGCAAACTCAATGGCAATCCGCCCCGACGAAGGCTGTATCGGAGAACTCCGTGGCCCCAACTACCCGAACTATGCAATGAACGTCGGTCACCAGGGAGAATACGCCGCAATCGTCGGCAGCTCACACTACGGCCGTGGCGATGCATGGTCATTGTCCCCGCTGATCAAGATCGCCTTTGCAGACCCGTCGCTCAAGTTCGACTTTGCCGAACCCCGCCGCGAGTTCGCACGTGGTGCAATCCGCGAGTTCATGCCTGCCGGCGAGCGCTCGCTGATTATCCCCGCAAGGTAAGCACGAATCCCCAAAAAAATTTTTTTCTTTTTTTCGAAATGTTGCCCCGCGAATGACAGGGTTACCAGACAAGGAAATTCGTTTTTGATACTCTCAAAACGCAAAAATCGATCCCTGATTGAAAAAGAAAAATCAGGATCCGATTGATCCAGATCACGATTTGCATCGCGATCGTGATCGCGATTGCAAGAAGAAAGTCGAAAGTCGATTGAAAAAGGAAAACCGGATCTTGATTTGCGCAAGAAAATCAGATCTTGACTGCAAAAAGTTAACCAGATCTGCAACATGCAGATCACGCCGGAACCCCCAGATAATCACAGGATTTTCAATCACAACTCGATTGAAATAATAAAAGCGAAACTCGATTGTACAATGAAAATCACGATCTGATTGCAAAATGAAAAACAGATCGTGATTGATCCGGTTCACGATTTCAATCGCGATCGTGATCGCGATTGCAAGAAGAAAATCGGATCCTGGTTTTTTTACTCATAAACCGGGTGAAACGGATAAGTTACCATATGGTTGTCAACAATAAACTGGTGTTCCTAAAACAAAAGCCTTTTTTTCTCATGATTGATACAGCAGGAGATTATTCCAATGCCGGTTTCCTGTAGCGGCGATTCTTGTCGCCCAGAAAAAAATCACACCAGGTAACCGCGGACGGGAGTTGTCATATGATACATAACACCCAGCCACAATCAACAAAATAATGTTAATCACGGTTGAATGGAAATAAGAATGGTATATTACCGGGTATCCGGTTCCTGCATCGCGGGGATTCCTGAAGCTGCACCAATAAGTGGCAACGGGAAGATTTCCTGACAGGAAACCAGTCCCGTAACCGGTTCCGGATATCCAATTACCGTTACCCCTGAAGGTCTGATGATGAAACTACCTGACACGCATACAAAAAACTGGCATAACAAGGATATCGTCTTTCGTCCCGTTGGAATCATCCACTCTGAACACCATGAACAGGAGAACACACCCATCCAGAGTGTCTTCAACCCCTCTGTCGGATACGTCGAACTCTTCCCCGAATATGCCGAGGGGTTGCGGGATATCGAGTCGTTCACGTACCTGTACCTGCTGTACTGTTTTGACCGTGCAACCTCCGTCTGCCTCCTCCAGAAACCATTCCTTGACGGGGAGAAGGAACGGGGAATTTTCGCGATCCGGCATTTCAACCGTCCCAACCCATTGGGGCTCTCCATCGTTAAGCTTCGCAAAGTTCAGGGAAATATTCTGGAAGTGGAAGGTGTGGATGTCCTTGACGGGACGCCGCTGATCGATATCAAACCATACGTACGGCAGTTCGATCATCGTGATGAGGTAAAAAGCGGCTGGGTTGATGAAAAGCACCTAGATGATATCGCTGCCTGGAACAGCACGCCAAAAGAACTCAGGAACCGTGACCGTACAAACCGGTAATCTTCTTTTTTACATCCCATTTTTTTAATTGCACATCCGGTATTTTCTATAGAATGAGTGACACACTATTGGTAGTAGTCAGAACATGCATTTCACCGTCATTTCTCCGGGCATGTACACATACGGCGCGATGCTCATTGCCGGCATACTCAGGGACGCGGGATACAAAGTTACCCTCCATAAGGATCTCCGTGCAGTCCCGAATAGTACCGTCTTTTTAAGCCTGTACTCCACCCTCCATCTCCTGAACCCGGATATCCGTTCATTTGTCAGCAACCACATTAAGAACAGGGGCGCCTGCTATGTCGGCGGACCGGTCTCCGCGTACCCGGAGATTGTCCTTGGCGAGCTGGACTGCACCGCTGTTGTCCTCGGAGAAGGTGAAGACACCGTTCTTTCCCTTGCACACGAGGGCATAACCGACCGGACTACCGGGATAGCATTCAGAGAAAGAGGAACCATCACAAAACGAACCGCCACTCCTCCGGCATCAATCGAACACCCGCTGCCGTTCATCCCCCCCGATATCAGTTCGCAAAGTATCCGGGGCGCGAGTGCCTATATCGAAACCCACCGGGGGTGTTCCGGGGCATGTACGTTCTGCCAGGTGCCAAGGTTCTTTGGCCATTCCATCCGGAGCCGCGAGATTCCGGCCATCATCGAAGAGGTAAAAGCATTTAAAAAGGCTGGTGCACAGCGTCTCTCCGTCAGCGGGGGCACAGGTTCGCTGTACAAGACACGCAGCGGCGAGGTCAACACAACTGCATTCGTGGAGCTGCTCGAAGCGCTTGCCGGCGTAATGGGACGCCAGAACGTCTCGTCACCCGACATCCGGGTTGACTGTATTAATGATGAGGTTCTCGACGCGATTCGGAAATTCACCATCGGGTGGGTTTTCTTTGGGATCGAATCCGCAAGCGATGCCGTCCTCCACCAGATGGGAAAGGGGGTAACCGTGCGGCAGATGGAGAGCGCTATAGAACAGTGCCGCCAGCACGGCCTCCATGTCGCAGGGAGTTTCATTGTCGGCTACCCGACCGAAACACACGATGATTACGAACAGTCGAAAAATTTCATTGCAGAGAAAGCACTTGACGATGTCTTCATCAGCATTGCAGAGCCGATCCCTTCCACACCGCTTGCAACGCTTGTCCTGCGGACCCCAAAAGATGCCAACCCGGTCTTTACCCCCCATGAAGGAGAATACCGGACGCTCGGGTTCACCGAAGCGGAGGCCCGGTGTTTTGACTTAACCCTGCAGGCTGACATGTACAAACCGGGTCTGCATGTCACCACCGACCAGGTCTTCGATGCCTATGTCAAAGCCGTAAAACAGCAGGGTGCCGAGATCCGGCAGGTGACCGGGCTGCTGTTCCGCTATCAGAACCCGGGCTAATCCTTATCGTTCCTGACGAATATCAGTCTTTGATCGAGAATGGAACAAAAAGAACTGAGCGAGTTCATCAAGCCTATTGAGACCAAAGCGCTCAAGGAAGAGGCAAAGAAGCTCGGGCTGAAGCTGGGCCGCTGCCCGACAAAGATGAGCATTGCAACGATGCTGCCCGAAGAAAGCCTCAGAAAACTGGCGAAAAAGTGACTGCCTGCCTTTGATTGTGAAGAGGCATTCTTCTGACCTCCCGGACGGGGAGTGTCTTATCCGGATAGCCTGCCGTCAGCCAGAATGCGGTGGTTTTTTACGCCTTTCTCCTGTCCCCGTAAAATGCTACAGTTCCCGGTAGACCATATACAGCAGTTGTTGCCGGAATGCGAATGGGGGGCGGTAGTTCCGGGGGCAATATCAGGTACCGGAATACTAACTGAATACCCCCGTTTCCTGATTAGCGATAGGTACTCTGCATCGAACCGGTGTTCCTGTTTACCGGGCCCTCACATACTACTTTATAGTTAATGTGCTTAACTAAATATGGGGCATACCTCAAAGTACGTGGAGGACGTATGGTCGGACCTTCGGATTTGTTAAAAATTTCAGAAGCATGGATTCGTGTCCTCAACAAGATGGAGGCACACGAGAAATCACCCAGGGACTTCGGCACGGGAGATCAGCTCCACTGTTCTGAGATCCACACGGTCATGGCAATCGGGAAGAACCCGGATATCAACCTCACGAACCTGTCCCTGCTGCTCGGGATTTCCAAGAGCGCAATATCGCAGATGGTGAGCAGGCTTGCAAAAAAAGACCTGGTGGAGAAGCACCGCGATCCGGCCAATGATAAGGAAGTCCTCATCCGGCTGACTCCCCGCGGGACCATCGCATATCTCGGCCACGAGCAGCACCATGCGAAGATCTATGCAAACATGCACCGTAATGTCGGGGACATTTCTGCCGACCAGGTTGCATTGATCCTCCGGTTCCTTGCTGCCATCGAAAAGACGATTGACGAGTCGGGCCCCGGGCCGGACTAATTTTTTTGGATGAATGAATTGTTAATTTACTTAACGAAAAGGTGAAAAATGAAAACACGAACCTACCCCCACAACAAGGGAGATGATGCGTATGAAGATTGGTAAAAAACTCCTGTGGAGAGGAAAATTTGTCATACCGGCGTTTGTCGCATGGTATGCATTCCTGACCGGAAATGAAACGATCTTCCCGACCGCTCTCGTCCTGGCATTACTCGGTATCACGCTTACCATAGATATCATGGCACAGGAAGCGGACAGGGAAGGGAGAAGCCCACTCGGGACTGCCGGGCGCACGGCACTCATAGCGTTCTCGGCCCTCATTGCATTCTCGAGTGTTTTTGCATCACTGTTCCTGGCAGATTTCGCCGTCAATGATCCAATCGGCAGGCTTGATGCAGAATCCTGCCGGGCTGTGATAACATCTCTCCATGGGTTTGCCTGCATGACGGGATTGTTCCTTCTCATCTGCATTGGTTCTATTGGCCGGGTATGGTGGCTGCAGCCCGGCAGGGGAATGGCCGGGAAAGCAACCGGATCCCGGGAATGTCATGACCGGAGTGAGTGACATTGGCATACATAAGTGATAAACCAGGATGCAAGCCGGGTAGGGAAACGGCTCCGTCCGAGCAGGTCTGCTGGTATAATTTCTGGCATATCCTGATGCTCGACAACCCGTTCCGTCGTCTCCTCCAGGACCCGGAAAAGATTCTTGCCGGCCACATCAGGCCGGGTATGACAACCATCGACCTCGGGTGCGGGCCGGGAGATTTTACACGGGCCATGGCCACAATGGCCGGTGAAAGGGGAACGGTTATCGCCATCGACCTGCAAAAGGAGATGCTCCTGCATGCCCAGCACAAATGCAGAAACAACCGATCCGCAGCCCCCATCACTTGGCACCAGTGCGGAACAGATACCCTCGGAATTAGTGCAGCTGCCGACTTCGTGCTCTCGTTCTACATGGTGCATGAAGTACCGGATCAGGGCCGGCTGTTCCGTGAAGTCAATGCACTTCTCAAGCCGAACGGAAAATATCTGGTTGTTGAACCGGTCTTCCATGTGACCGACGCGGCATTTGCCGCAACGCTGGCTGCCGCGAAGCAGGCCGGATTCCTGGTTGCAGCACAGCCGGCCCTATCCCTGTGCCGTGCCGTGCTGCTGGAGAAGGCAGCGTAAGAAAAGGAAATGTCCGGACGCCCGGCCCTGCATACAATACCCCGGGGTCGCTGGTCGTGGCGTTATCCGGATCCAATCTCGGGGATACAGCTCCGTTGCCCGGGTCGCGGGCCGTGATGTATCCCAACCCGAAGAACCACCACATTATCCACCGGAAGATCAACACCCGCCACGATCACCCCAGGGAAGATTTCCGCCACATTATCGCACCCGGTTCTGCGCAGATGGGCCAGAACGGAGAGCGGCAGAATAAACGATCTTCTCCGAGAAGGACCTGTCAGGAGCCCTTTGTCCTGTCAATTGTTGAGGCGCCGGGAGGAGCTACCATTCCTGATATAAGGGCCGTGCGGAGAATTCCGAAAGGGTTTGACGAGAGGAATATCCCCGATTCGGGGGGCCGGATGCGATCCTTTAAGTGATTTGGCGCATATGAGTAATAATTAGAAGTGCAACCATGAAACTCTGTATTACGGCCCAGGGTCCGACCCTGGATGCTGCATTCGAACCACATTTCGCCCGTGCCCCATACTTTCTTTTTTACGATACCCGGACCGGCGCGATCGACGCGATCCGGAATGGCTTTGTTCTTTGTGATACGGGAATCGGCCAGAACGCCGTGAAGTTACTGAAGATGAACGGGCTTGATGCCGTGATCACCGGACAGATTGGAGAGAATGCAGGGTATCTCCTGAAAGGGGCCGGAATTCCCGTCCACATCTATACAGGTCCGGGCTCAGCAAACGACGCGCTTCAAAC
>JAAZNH010000350.1 GCA_012798365.1 Methanomicrobiales archaeon
GGTCATGATCCTTCGCTGCGATGCGTGCGGCAGCCACCGGCCGGTCCGGAAGCGCAAGGCAAGGACTGAACCTGTTTCCGAGAACCTCGAGGAAGGCACTATCCTGGATGTCGAGATCCAATCAATATCGAAACGGGGTGACGGTGTCGTGAAGATGGGTCGGTATATCATGTATGTGGCAAATGCCAAACCGGGTCAGAAAGTGAAGATCAAGATCTCCCGCATTTCCGGCTCGATTGTATTTACCGACCGGGTCGAAGAATAATCCTCTTTTTTCATCATGGCCTGACGGTTAGCCGGGTGTGGCAGAAACCTTTGGGTCTCATTGAAGGTTCGCGGATCCTGTTTTTTGGAAAATTCACAAGCCGATTCATTTGTGAAAACCGGATCGTGATTGATCCGGATCAGATTATCAATCGCGATCACAGTTGTGCTTGAAAAATAGAAATCGGAAGTCGATTGAAAAATTTTCGGCACGATCTGATTTTTCCGGAAAAATCACAACTCGATTGCAAAAAGTTAAGCTGATCTGTAACAGACCGTATCATATTACTACGACGATTCCCCCAAATAATCTACAGGTTTTCAATCAGGGTGCGATTGAATTTTTTTAACCGGAAGTCGTTTGAAATAAAAAAATCACAACTCGATTGATTTTTAAAAATCAGATCGTGACTGATCCGGATCACATTTTCAATCGCGATCGTGATCGCGATTAAAAAAGGAAAACCGGAAGTCGATTGAGTTTTTTTTGCAGGATCCGGTTGTCCAAGGGCACGGGTCAGCAGATCCGGGCGCATGCGGGGAATGGTGATGAAAAAAGATATCTGGGTATTGTCAGAAAGAGATCAGGCCTTGACCTTTTTTATTCCCTTGACGAGCTCATCACAGTGCCCGGAAATCCTCTTGCAGGCCTTCTTGATGATCGGGAGGGGATTTTTCTTGTTTTTGGTTGTAACGAGAAGTTCCGGGTCTGAGAACTGGAATTCAATCATGTAGCGTGCAACGTCGACTTCCGGATCGCTTAAGATCTCCTCAACAAGCGCGTTCATGAACGTGTGCCCCTCCCCCTGGATTATGAGGCGCACCTTGTCCTTCTCAAGCTCAAGTACTTTTACAATCATGCACCTATGTTTGGGAACCTGAAAACTATTAAGGTATGGGTGGTTGCGGTGAACCAGAACCCGGGACCATACCGGAACGGATCAGGAAAATTCGAACACGTCGCCATCCCTGCTGGTATGGGGCAGGTCCCAGGGAATGAAGTGGCTGAGGTGGATGCAGCGGAAATCTTTGGGCTTTTGCTGCTGTGCCAGCATACAGGCATCCAGGTAATTCATGTGTTTCATGACGCTGTACCCTGACGGGACCAGCGCATCCATCAGGAGCAGGTCAAGATCGGTGAGCAGGTCAAGGCTTTTTTGCGGGATTTCCCGGTTGGTATCTGAGGTAAACCCGACGCGGGAATCGTTGGTTTCGAAGAGCATCCCGCAGGTAAATGCAGGCGGGTGCCGGACCATAAACGGGGTTATCCTGATCCCGAAAAGATCGATGGTGGTGTACGGCTCAACAGGATTTTTCTCAAAGGACAGGAACCGGAAGGTCTCGGAGCAATAGTCCAGGACCGGAGGTGCAGCATACGCCGGCGGGATATGCTGGACACGGTAAAACTCCCCAAAGCCGATGAAATGATCATAATGGCCATGCGTCCAGACCACGGCATCGATATGCGGCGATCCCGCCTGGAGGAGCTGCTGGCGGAGATCCGGCGACGAATCAATCAGGATATGCTTTCCCTCGTTCTCCAGGAGAAGGGAGGTCCGCAGGCGCATCGCGCCGGTCTTCCTGGCGTGCGTGCATTGAGCACAGGTACAGCCAATCTTAGGCGTACCGATGGCGTCACCGGTTCCAAGAAGTGTCAGTTTCATGCTTATATCCAGTTCTGGTGCCGGATAGCTTCGCGGTTCCTGACCATCTCAATGCCCTTTTTAATATCGGCTGGTCCGATAGTCTGCCGCTTGTCCATAAGGGCTGATAGTATGGCCTCTTTGATCATCATCCGGAGATCTGCCCCGGAGAATCCCTCGGTCTGTTTTGCCAGCGCCTGGTAGTCGATGGAGCAGTGAAGCGAGGAGGTTATGGTTTTTAAGATGTTCCTGCGCATCTCTTCATCGGGCAGGGCAAATTCAATGACCTCATCGAATCGCCGCCAGGCTGCATCGTCAAGGAGCTGGGGGTGGTTGGTTGCACCGATCAGGAGAACCCCGTTTTTGATGAGGTTTATCTTGTCAATGTTTTTCAAAAGCGAGTTGACTGCCCGCTTCATTGCACCATGATCGTCAGCAGTACGGCTCTTTGCAACGAAATCAAATTCATCGATGAAGAGGATTGCCGGGGAGAGTTTCTTTGCAAGTTCGAAGATCCGGTCAATGTTCTTGGATGTCTCCCCAAGATACTGGGAAGTGATCATCGAGAGGCGGACCTCGAGGATGGGCATATGCATGGTCCGGGACAGGGCAAGAGCCATGGAGGTCTTTCCGGTTCCCGGGGGGCCGACAAAGAGGAGTTTTCCAATCTCGTAGATGCGGTGCCGGTGGAGAAAATCGCGGTGCTCAATGGAATGCTGGATTTTTCTCACAATCGCAAGCTGTTCTTCCGTGCAGACAAGGTCGCCGATATCCTGTTCAACTTCCTCAGGAGCATTGATGATGACGAGATCGAGCGCATTCCTGAGTTTTTCATCCTCGCCAATGAGCCTTGAAAGCCGCGCATCAAGATGGGCTTTTGTGTCCTGGCAGGGAAGGTTGGCTTCCCGTGCGGATTTATAGGAAATGTTCTCTGACCCCAGTTTTTCCAGGTAAAATGCAAGGACCGGGTTCTGCCGGGTCAGGGAAATGCCCCCTTCCGACAAAAAGCGCTGTGCGGCCGGTTCAAGTGCGGTGATTTTCATGCGCTGGCCGAATTCTTCAACAGAGACAAAGGGATTGGCTGATACCTTTTTGTGGGCATCTGCTATCCCCAGGGATGCTTTGATCCTGCCGTCGCTTGCCGAGACCGGCCTTTTGACGTCAAGGGTGGTAACATCGCTGCGGAAAATCTCGCGGCATGTTGGTGTCAGGTCGTTGATGTCAAGCTGCTGGTATTGATTAAAAATTTCGGCGGTCAGCACGATCTCCATTATGCGCTGGACTTCAGATTCTCCGGACATGGCTGTAACCCTAATTACTCTACCCCAAATCGAATAAGCCTATCTCACCGGGTAGTAACGATACAGCCGTCAGCGGTCACGATGACCGTGTGTTCGTGCTGGGAGACCAGTGATCCGGGGATATCGGCAAGTACCGGGTACGCATGGAGGGCACCGGATCGGACGAGTGTCGGCAGGGCAATATCCTGTTTGCGGTCAGAAAGCCACCTGCGGGAGAATGGCAGGCCGTTTCGCCCGCTGATGCTTTGCATCACCTGGCGGGCAGTGGGAATGCGGACCGGTTTATTTGAGATCTGCGAATAGATCTCCCTGCGCATCTTCTCCCCCACATGGCCGCTGCCGGTTGTTGCAAATGGTTCGATCGCAAAGACCATGCCTTCTTCAATCACGGTCCCGCTCATATTCCCGATATTCGGGATGGTCGGGGAGCGGTGAAGGACATACTGGTCAAGCCCGTGGCCGGTAAGGTTAGCAATCGGGCGGTATCCCCGTTTCTCGATCTCTTCCTGGACTGCTGATCCCAGCGATCCTGCCGTGACACCGGGCCTGACTGCGCGGATTGCTGCATCCAGTGCCGCTTCGGAAGCCTGGAGAAGAAGGGAATTATTCCCCAGATCGACAGTAGTGGCGGTATCCGCGATATACCCGTCTATCTCAACCCCGAGATCGAGTTTGACGACATCCCCTTTTGCAAATACCCGGAGATCGCCGGGAGATGCCGTGTCATGGGCGGCATCCTCATTCAGGGAAACGTTGAGCGGAAATGCAATGCCTGCGCCCTCTTCTTTCACCCGCGTCTCGATGGATTCCACAAGTTCAAGATAGGATACACCTATCCTGATCTCTTTTGCGCCATTCCGGAGAATTGATCCCGCGATCTGTCCCGCGTTCTGGTATTTCTCAAGTATTTCATCATTCATACGACAAGTTCCTCCGAAAACCTGGTGAAATTGGTGAACCCTTTTGCAGTAACCGCCCCGATATCCTCAAGCCGGACCCCGCCGATATCGGGATAATAGAGCCCGGGTTCGAGGGTGATCACGTTTCCTGAAACAAGATTTCCTCCGGAGGGACCGACCGTGGGCATCTCGTGGACCTGCAGGCCAACCCCGTGGCCGAGATTATGGACAAAGCCCCGAGTATCGCTGTGGTACCCGTGATCCTTGAAATAATCGACAACAACCTGGTAGAGATCCGCACCGGAAACCCCCGCCCGGGTCCGGGAGACTGCAAGGTGTTTTGCCTCTTTCAGAACGGTATACATATCCCGGATAGCGTCCGATGGTTCGCCTTTGACAACCGTTCGCGTCATGTCCGCGTAATACCCGGTCTCGTCCTCCACAGGGAAGAGGTCGATAATGATGGGTTCATCCGCCCGCAGCGGTCCGGTCCCGGTCATGTGGGGGATTGCCGTA
>JAAZNH010000351.1 GCA_012798365.1 Methanomicrobiales archaeon
AGGGTACGGATGACAACTTTTTTCCCGGTAACGGATTCGAGCAGCTGGGTGACGGACCCGTCTGTCCCGAGAAGGAACTTCTGGACCGGGGAGATATGTCCGACCTGCTCTTCCATATCCCGGATGGCCTGTCTGATATCCATCCAACGATCGTTATCGCCCGGAACCATAAGGCTGCTGATGTTCAAGCCAATCCCCCTGTCTTGGGCAGGAACAGGGTTTTTACCCCCAGTAAATCCCCGTACCGATAGCATTTTTTATCCTGGTGACAATATCAGTGACAACTACTATTGCCACGGCAGGGTGGGTTCACCCGGGCCGGGCAGGATGAGCGCGGACCATGAAGAAGATCCTCATAATCGATGACTCCTCATTCCAGCGGAAGATCATCTCGTCAATCCTGCAGGAGGCAGGTTACACTCTTGTTGTCACCGACAATGGCAGGGATGGTTTTGCCGCGATTGAAAAGGAACGACCTGACCTTGTCATAACCGACCTTCTCATGCCGGAGTTTGACGGATTCTATTTCCTTGAACAGGCAAAAGCACACGGCATTCCCGTGCCGGTCCTGATCCTTACTTCAGATATCCAGGATACAACTCGGGCAAAATGCCTCTCCCTCGGGGCGGCCCGGGTCATCAATAAACCGGTGAAAAAAGAGGTGCTCCTTGCAGCCGTTGCCTCTGTTTTTGCCGGGGAGCAGGCGTAAATGGATGTTGATGATGAGGCAACAGACGCGATCCGCGAGCTGATCAACATAGGCGTGGGAAGAGCTGCCGGGATGCTCAATGATATCACCGGCTGTTCGATCAACCTCCAGGTGCCAAAAGTGGTCATCGTGACCCCGGAGCAGCTTGCCGCAGTCAATGGCAGTTTTTCCACAACTTCGCTCTCCTCCGTTGCCCTGAACTTCAACGGCCCCATGTCCGGCCTCTCGGCGCTTATCTTCCCGCAGGAGAGTGCCAGTTCCCTTGTCATGCTCATGACAAAAGAGACCGAGAAGACTCCGGAGCTCGATGCCATCCGCATCGAGACCTTAAAAGAGGTTGGCAACATCATCATCAATGCCGTGATGGGATCGATTGCCAATGTCTTACAGCACCATCTCACGTACTCGGTGGCAAGTTACCAGGAGGTGACCGTTCCCGAGCTCATTAAATCCTTACGGCTCCCTGCCGATGACCGGATTATCCTTGCGAACGCCCATTTCCGGATTGAGAACACCCCTATTGACGGGAACATCCTGCTGATCCTGGAAATGGGGTCCATGGACACACTCCTGCAGGCAATCGGGGAGATGACCCCATAGGACCCGTATGAACAGCGATCCGGTACTCCCCGGCCAGGACTGGACGTCGTATGACATGCTCCCGGTCGGCATCATCATCATCTCGAGCGAGTACCAGGTCCTCTCCTGGAACGACTGTATCGCTGACTGGACGGGCATCCGCCCGGCCGAGATCATCGGGACCTCCCTCCTCTCGCGCTTCAGCAACCTCAACCAGCGGCTGTACCTTGCCCGGATCGAGCAGGTCTTCTCCGGGGGACCGGCGGTTTTCTTTTCATCCCAGTTCCACCCCCATCTCCTGCCCGCTCCCCTCCCGAACAGCGAACTGCGTATCCTGAGCACGACAGTTGTGCCGGTTCGGTCAGGAACCACCTTCCACGCGATGATGGTAATCATGGATGTCACGGACCTGACACGGCAGGTGCATGCATTCCGGGAGATGAAGAATATCGCCCAGAACGAACTGGCCGAGCGCAAACGGGCGGAAGATGCCCTTGTCCTTGCCAACCGGAAACTGAACCTTCTCTCGTCAGTGACCCGGCACGATATTCTCAACCAGGTGATGGTCCTCCGCTCCTTTTTAGAACTGGTCCGGGATTGCAAAATTGACGGGGAGGCACAGGAGTTCCTTGGTAAAGCTGACCAGGCCGCGGATGCTATCACCCACCAGATCGAGTTTACCCGCTCCTACCAGGACATCGGTGTGAAGTCCCCGGTCTGGCAGGATGTGCAGGCTATCATCAGCAGCAATGCAAAAATCCTCCTCCAGAGAAAGATCCAGGTTGAGATCTCCCTGCCGCACATCCTTGTCTATGCCGATCCTCTGCTCCAGCGGGTCTTTTATAATCTTGCAGAAAACTCCCTGCGCCACGGAAAGAACCTGACGCTCTTCCGGGCCTGGGGGGAGGAGACCCCTGACGGTTTTTGCATCTTCTGCGAGGATGACGGGGGTGGTGTTGACGCGGAGAACAAGGAGAAGATCTTCCGGCGCGAATACTTCCAGCACACCGGCTTCGGCCTGTACCTTTCCCGCGACATCCTCTCGATTACCGGTATTACGATACGGGAAAACGGGGTGAGCGGGAAAGGTGCCCGGTTTGAGATCCTCATTCCCCCGGGAATGTACCGGCTTTACCCCTGATCAGCCGGAACGCAGGCCGGCTACCTGCCTTTTTTTGCTGCGGGTCTCTTTCCCGGCTTCTGCAGGCCGGATCCGGACAGGCAGCTGTCCGGCACCCTGCCAATAACTTCGGAAAGGGAGCCGGAGGTCAGCCGGCCCCGTTTCCCGATGACCTGCCCGCTCCGGAGCGTGACTACCCGGGAGGTCATGATATAACTCTCTCCGAAGAGGTCAAGGCCCCCGGTCTCAAAATCGTCAATGGAAAGCGGGAGGCTGGGGGCATCGGTCGGTGGTTTGCTGCTCACCGGGCAGACATGAAGCTCCCCGTCTGCTGATGTGGCAATGACAATGACCGGCCGCGTCTTAGCCTGGCTCCTGCTGTCCAGCGCCACAGGTGCAAGGAGGACATCTCCCCGGAGGTACTGCCCCATACCTAGAATGTCCGCGACGCGGGGAAATAAGGTGTTCGCATCCGGTTGTGACGCTGGTTTTTTATGGTACCGGTGCAGCATTCACATACAGGAACAACCAGCCGGGGATTATTGTGAAGAATGACCAGAAAGCAGGGCGCCAGGCATCGCTTCTCATGGGAGCCACGATACTTGCATCCATGATTGGACTCATTCTTGGCGCGGCTCTCTTCCTTGTGAGCCCTCCGCTCGCCGTACGGGCGGCCACCGCACTGCTTGCCGGAGTTGTGGGAATCATCAGTTTCCTGCGTCACTCGGTGTATTACCAGTCAGACCAGGCCCGGATGGGCTGGCGCCAGGACCATGTGGAGTTCCAGCTCGAGGTCGGCTATGCCAACCTTGCCATCGGCATCTGGGGCCTTGTTGCGGCTGCCGGGGGCTGGATCCTCGTCTGCGGTGTTATTCTCTCCCTCTATGCAACTTACCTCTTCTGCACCCTGCTGCTCCATAAGAAGGAAGCCCATACCTGGGAGGAGCTGCATATCCCGGAGTACCGGTCGCGGGCAGTCCGGAGCGTGATCTCGACCGGGATCTTCGTGGTAATCCTTGCCGGGTTTGCACTTCTTGCATTCGTGCAGGCGGGCGTCGTGCCGATCATCTCGCCCTGAACCGCTCAGATCCATTCGAGAGAGGTGTCGGTCTGGGTGCCCCCGGCGGTCCCGGTGTTGATCGTGTCTTTGGGCTCAATGAGCATGATGCAACAGACCTCCGGGCAGACCGGGCGGTGCTCCACGTCTTTTGGGACAACAACCATCTCCCCCTCCCTTATATGCAGGGTCCTGGTGCGGAATTCCAGCGAAAACTCCCCCTCGATACATACAAAGACCTCGTCAGTCTCCGGGTGCCGGTGCCAGACAAACTCCCGTTGTGCCTTCACGAGCTTGAAATAATAGTCATTCATCTCCGCGATAACCTTGTAGGAATGCAGCTCGTGGATGAGCTCCCCTTTCTTTTTGATGTTGACAACCCTGATATCGCGTTCCAGTGCCATGCTTGATATCATTGGTACTGCATTATTTATGAACCGGTAATCGCTAAGCACATACTATGGCTCGCTGCGACCACTGCGGAAATGAGGTTCCGCTCCCCTTCACCTGCCAGCATTGTGGGGGG
>JAAZNH010000352.1 GCA_012798365.1 Methanomicrobiales archaeon
CCGGTGATCTTCCTCTCGGCAAATTCGGACGATGCAACCGTGAGCGAGGCGCTCAGTTCCGAGCCGTTCGGATACCTGACAAAACCGGTCAATGACCGCTCGCTCCACACCGCGATCCGGATGGCCCTGTACAAGTACGCGATGGAGATGCACCTCCGGAGGAGCGAGGAGCAGTTCCGCCTCATTGCCGATCTTTTAGGGGAGAGCCTCTATCTCATCGCCCGTAACTACACCATCCGGTACGTGAACCGCTGCGGGGCGGAACTGACCGGCCGGCATGCCGATGACGTTGTGGGAAAACCCGTCACTACCGTCCTGCCGGAATCCATCAGCCGTGCCCTCACAAATGCCGTGGCCCGGGTCTTTGAGACCGGGACAACGTTCATCAAGACCGGCCGGTACGAGTTCAACGGATCCGTTGTCTGGCTTGAGACCACCATCCTCCCGTTCCACAAGGATGACGGGAAGGTGGTAACCGTCCTTGGCATCTCGCGGGATATTTCCGACCGGATCCTCCTTGAAGAGGAGATGAATCGCAAGGGACTGATCCAGCTTGAGAAGAACATGGAACAGTTCCAGGTGCTCAATGACAAGATCCGCAATCCGCTGCAGGTCATCGCGGTGATGGCAACCCTTGAGAAGACCCCGAACAATGAGAAGATCCTCAAACAGGTTGCCGTGATCGATGACCTCATCGACCAGCTGGACAAGGGCTGGGCGGAGTCCAGGAAGGTGCGCTCGTTTCTCCTGCGGCATTACGGCCATGGCGAGGCGCTGGATGGCAACCGGCCCGGCCCATGAGGATCACACCGGCTCGCTTTTATATTGGTTTTTCACCCACGGATGGATCCTGGTGCCGGCCCCATTGAACCGTCCCCCTCCCTTTCCTGGCAGGCGTTTTCCCCGGCGGATAAGCAATGATTTTTAAATTCCCTGTTGTTATGTAATATATGTTCAGTCGCGTCCCTGAAAAGATGTCGATGATCCTTCTCCTGATGATCCTCATCTTCTCCGGTTGCAGTATCCTGTATATCTCGTTTGTCACAACCAATGCTCTCAAGGAGCAGGCCCGGGCGGACATCCGCGGGTTTGCCACGTTTGCGGCAAGCCAGATTGACGGCGATACCATCGCCACGCTTGAACCCGGCGATGAACAGTCTGCGGAATTCCTTGCCATGCGGGACACGCTCATCCGCATGAAGAACGCGTTCCCCGATGTCAAGAATGCCTACATCCTCCGGCGGCAGGGAAGCACGGTCATCTTTATTGTTGACGATGATTACGGCCTGAATCCCGGTGCCGCCTCCATCGGGCAGGTCTACTCGTCCCCGACAAGCGAGATGCTGCAGGGTTTTTCCGGGCCGGTGGTCGAGCAGGAGTTCGTGACCGACCAGTGGGGGACGACTCTCTCGGGCTACAGCCCGGTCCGGGACCGCAACGGGAACGTTGTCGGCCTCGTGGGTGTTGATATCGAGAAGCAGGTGGTCATCAACAAGCAGAACGTGATCAACTGGACTTCGTACATGATCGTCTTCCTTGCGATCCTCATGGCAGTCTTCGGTGTGCTTGGTGTTGAGCAGGTCCGGAGCAAACTGATGAAGGATCTCTCGGACCGCGAGAGCCGGTTCCACGCCCTCTTTGAAGAGACCTACGACGCGATCCTCATTCTGGTTGACGGCAGTTTTACGGACTGCAATTCCAGTGCGGAGAAACTCCTGCACGGCACCAAAGCCGAGATCCAGGGAAAAGACCTCATCCACCTGGCCCCGGACTTCCAGGCCGGCGGCCGGCTTTCGGCTGAAGTGATCCGCGACCGGCTCGACCGGGCCCTCTCCGGCAACCACCAGCGGTTCGAGTACCGGTGCCGGACCCTTGATGGTGAGGAGTTCGATGCCGAGGTCAGCCTGATCTCGATCCAGATTGATGGCGCAGTTGCCGTCCAGGCCATTGTCCGCGACATCACTGAGGTGAAAAAGGCTGAGGAAGCCCTCCGGCAGAGTGAGGAGAAGTACCGCATCCTCTCAGAAGCTTCGCCCAACGCGATCTACATCATCAACAAGGACGCGACGGTTGCCTATGCCAACAACTATGCCCTGCGGATGCTGCGCAAAAGCCTGACGGACGTGAAAGGAAAGCGCCTCATGGAAGTCTTCCCGACCGATGATGCTGAGATGCAGATCCAGATCATCGTCGGGGTCTTCCAGCACGGCCATGACGTGAGGCGCGATGACCGGGTGACAACCGTTGACGGGAAGGAGCAGTGGCTCTCCAGTATCTTCACGCCGCTCAAGGATGATGCCGGGAGAGTCACCGCGGTCCTGTGCGTCTCCTACGACATCACCGAGCGCAAGGCCATGGAGCACCAGATTGCGGCATCGCTCCACGAGAAAGAGTACCTCTTAAAAGAGATCCACCACCGGGTCAAGAACAACCTGCAGGTGATCTCAAGTCTCCTCTCGATGCAGGCCGACAAGGCAACCGACCGGAACGTTATCGACTCCTTAACCGACAGCCAGAACCGGGTCAAGTCGATCGCGCTTGTCCACGAGAAGCTGTACCAGAGCAAGAGCCTGGACCAGATCGAGTACGGGGACTACCTCAACAAGATCGTGATGCACCTCTTTGACACGTACAATGTCAGCCAGTCCAAGATTGCCTGCACGGTTCATGCCGAGGACATCTTTGTTGACATCAACCAGGCCGTTCCCTGCAGCCTGATCATCAACGAGATGCTCACCAACACGCTCAAGTACGCGTTCCCGGGCGGGAGGAACGGCCAGATTGCCATCGATTTTTCAACGGATGGGAAAAATTACATCCTTAAATATCATGACAATGGAATAGGAGTACCTGAGGGTGTGTCGTTCGAGCGGACCGAATCGCTGGGCATGAAACTCATATACGGGTTGACCATGCAGCTCAATGGTACCGTAGAACTCAAGCGGGAAGAAGGTACAACCTTTATCGTAACGTTCCCGCGGATGCAGAAACCTGGTGAATAACGATGGCACAAGCTACAATTCTCGTTGTTGAAGACGAATTTATTACCGGCGCAGATCTCCAGAGCAAGCTCAAGAAGATGGGATTTAATGTCCCGATGGTCGTGGATACCGGCCAGAAGGCAATCGATGCGGCGGCCCAGATCAAGCCCGATCTCGCTCTCATGGATATCACCCTGAAAGGGGAGATGACCGGTATCGAAGCAGCTGCCGTGATCGGAAAACAGGGAATCCCGGTGGTCTTCCTCACCGCCCATTCCGATGAGACCACGGTTGACAAGGCTGTCAAGTCGGTCCCGTTCGGGTACCTGATCAAGCCGCTTGACGAGCGGGCGCTGCGGACCACCATCCAGATGGCGCTATACAAGAACGAGATTGACGGCAAGGTGCGGGAACGCGACGCGATCATCCAGGCCCTGATCAACGCGAACACCGAACCGATGTTCATCCTCGACCAGAACACAAGTGTGCTTGTCATCAACGATACTATCGCTTCCCAGCTGCCGCCAGGCACGGTTGCCGGCCCCGGGCTTCTCCTTGAGTCGCTGATGAAAGCCGGTATCGTCTCCGTCCCGCTCGTGACTGCCATCCGGGATCATTTCTTTGATGCAAAGACCTACCAGTTCGAGGAGGAGATCA
>JAAZNH010000353.1 GCA_012798365.1 Methanomicrobiales archaeon
CAATAACCTGGACCTTGTCGATAATGCCTTCTTCAATTCCTCCGGAAACCGGCAGGTTTTTCACTTCATAATCATAGGTGAATTTGACATCCTTGGCTGTGAATGCCGTGCCGTCCTGCCAGGTAACACCTTTGCGGAGTACGAATGTATACTCACTCCCATCGGGGCTGACGCTCCAGCTCTCCGCCAGCCAGGGGATAAGCCCTTTCTCGTCTTTTTCCAGGAGACTGTCAAAGATCATCGTCACTTTTGATGATCCGGGGCCTCGCGGGTAAATGGTGAATGGCTGGGGATACCCGTAATCTCCCCCGGCGAGGTGAATAACATCGGCCTGTGTTGCCGGCGTTCCCGCGGTAATCCCGGTCGTTGACGGGTTGGACTGTGTTCCGGTGCATCCTGCAAGCGCTGCTGCAAAGCAGATGAGTGCGATGCTGATGAGGAATAACTCTCTTTTTTTCATGGTTTTCCAACTCCTCAATTTTTCGTGCTGCTTACCAGCCCCGGCTGTATTCGTTGAAGCACGGGATGCAGACAAACCCTCCGTTCTGCACGCGGGCACGCGATTCTGCAACCATCTCACCGCACTTTGCGCATTTCACGGAGTTGAAGAGCCGGGCCCTGCCTGGAATATCCGGGCTGATATGCCGGATGTCAAAGTATTTTTCCGGCGGTTCGATGAGCATACGGTCAACCTGTGCCTGCATCATGCTCCGCATGGCCTGTGCCTCTTCGGGCGTTGCCTTTCCGCTCATGACCTTTGCACGAAGCTCCCGAAATGCCGGGTCAGTCTCGTTCTCCCGGTCCTTCAGCGAGACCCGGACGGCGTCTTTCGATGCCCGGTTGATGAAGGTGAAGACCTGTTTGCCGTGATCGCGGAGGATCAGGTTGCCTTTCCCGATGGTGCAGCCGGTAACAGCCTGTATGGCATCAACACCGCAGGCATCGTTTTCCACGATTGCCACGAGCTGTTCGTCAACATCGCGCCCGGAGCGTAGTTCTTTTATTGCCACTTTTGCAGCAACGTACCCGAGCGTGACCCCGGGGCAGAGGTGCCCGTGGAATTTTACTACTTCAGAAAACGGCATTATCCGGGTTTCATCTGATGAGGGAACCTTCACGGCAGCGTCAGGAGTATCCATGCACATTGTTATCACATTTTTTGTAAGAAGTAATACGAAATAAACCTGCTGAAGTTTGATTTAGATATTTTTTCCACGATTGAAGTAAATGTTCACATCTGGTAAAAAAAATGAAGAAAGAAAAACTCTTATTGTCGCAGCAGTTTTCTCACAGGTACTACGCAACGAACCGCATGAACGGCGATATATGCCAGCCCTGACCCAAAAAAAGGCTATTTCCGGATATTCCAGACCATCATCCCGCTGTAGGTCTCGGACTCGGTCTTATAGATCCCGTCCTTTGAAACACTCATGAAGTGGTCGCGGACCTTCTTCTTCTCGTCCGCGGACATCTTCCGTTTCCTCTCCACCATCTCAATGGTGTGATCGGCAGCCTCTTTTTCGTCCTGCTCGCGGCTCCGTTTCGCGTGGTTCAGTTCCAGGATCGGCTGGTATCCCAGCGTGTAGAGGTACATGAACGGGTACACGAGGCCCGGGCCCGGTCCGTGTTCGTGTCCGGCCGGTCCGTGGTCATGATCCTTTGGGCCGTGCGAGTGGCCGCCTGTCATTTCACCAAGGATCGTGTGCAGATCCTGGTGTGCTTTTCCTCCCATGTCCCTCCTGATGAAATTGCTGTAATAGCAATAGCCTTTCGAGCAGGCCATCATCCGCTCGAAGGTCTCGAAATCCCGGACTGCCGGCGTCATGGACGCGATGACAAGGTCGAATTTTTTACGGAACTTGAGCTTGTCGATATCCGCGGTGTACCAGGACCCCTCCATCGTGGTGATATCTAGTTTTTCGGCCTTTGCGGTCTCTTTGAGCCGGTCGAGCATGCCGGAGGCGATATCAAAGGAGACAACCGTTGCCCCGGCCCGGGCGAGCGGGATGGAGAGGGCGCCGGGCCCGCAGCCGATGTCGAGCACGGTCGCACCTTTGGGAGTGAAACCTGCTTCCCTGAGCACGCAAAGAAGGTCGGTCATCCTTCTCTGCTTCCGTTCGCCGTCCATGTTCCGGCCGAATTCTTCAGCCATTTCATTCCAGCGGGCTGCCTGCATCTCATCCGTGACAACCTCACTCTTCTGCACCGATGCGTTCCAGAACTCCGCCCAATTCTGGGCGTTCTCGTTCCCTGCAGCCATCATGCACCGTTCTCTGTC
>JAAZNH010000354.1 GCA_012798365.1 Methanomicrobiales archaeon
AAACGCTCGTGCAAAAAGGGCAGGATTATCGGGTATTATCTGGCTGTTTTGAGAATAATGGCTGCGGGAAAAGGAGCAGACCCGGTGCATTTTTCTCCGATTTTCTTCTGTTTTTGTAATTCTTACCTGGTCTTGCGTTTTTTCAGCGTATGCGCGGGACATGTAACGCCGGAGAATCTGCACCTTTTTGAAAAAGAAGGCCCCGGTTCGGCAAAAACAACCTTTGTTCCGCCCGGCCCTGCCGCACTCCGGGCCGGTCGATCCTGAATTGATAATCCGGTGGCGGAATCCTGCAGTCTGCGGGAAAACGACCGGGCAAAAAAGGGAAGGTAAAAAACGGATACGAACCGGTCAGAGTTCCTTCTCGATCTCGGCTTTTATACGGTCAAGGGCAATCCTGCCGATCCGGGTGACCCGGCCATTGACGAAGACCATGGGGATAGGCGGGTGTTCCTTTTCGATGATTGCCCGGATATGATCCGGCATGCCATCCTTGTCAAAGAGGGTGAGTTTTGTCTCGACCTTGTCACCATAGATCCGTTTGAGGACAATGGATAAGTCCTCGTATGCATCGACCAGTTTGCCTTTCAGGTAGCAGCCGGTCAGGCCGCAGGTCCTGTTTTCGTCACAGGGAAACGGTGAGCACTCGGAATTTTTCATGCCTGCAATCTCGATAAGCACCCGGGATTTCATGAATATAGGTGACATCCGGGAAAATATGAAGACATAGGTGATGATACAAAAAAGACTACATGAACCGCTCGAAGCGGTCCCTGCTCACTTTGCAGATGGGGCAGGTTGAAGGCGGCTGCTCGCGGGCGCAGAGATAGCCGCAGACCTTGCAGCGCCAGACCGGTAGCGAAAGGACCGGTTGTGGGCCGGTGGGAACAACCTGGGTTGCCTTGTTCTTCCCCCGTTCCGAACGCGGCGGCCGGCGTTCGGGAACCGGCGCTGCCTGTTTCTCACCTTTCGCTATAGCGGGGCTGACATAGAGTGCGCAGTAGCAGGCACCAAACTCTTCAAGATCCGCATCGCGATAATCACAGGGGCAGACAATATCAAGATCATCAGCAGTCCTGCCGGTTGCAAGGCGGCAGGGGCAGGCCCGGTAGCTGTAGCGCTGGTCGTTTCTCAAAAGGCCGCGGATGAGGTTTTTTGTAAAATCCACATCAGGATTGAGATGGTATCCCCCTGTCGTGGCTTCTTCTTTGAGCTGGAGGTAGAGCCGTTCAACATCGCTTTCGCTGACCGGTGACAGGCTCATGACCCGAGTGCCTCCCGGATCTCCTGTTCACGGAAACCGACAATGGCCTTTTTGTTGTCGATAACAAGCGTGGGAAAGGATCCATGGGGGTTGAATTTCTCGATGAGTGTCATGGCATCGTCCTGTTCGGTGCCTTCAAGAAGGTCAACAAAGGTAAAATCAAATGCCACACCCATCTGCCGCAGCAGCTCCTTGGTCTTGCTGCACCAGCCGCAGGTGGAGAGTGCATAGAGCATGATGGTGCCTTTATTCTTTCCGGGTACATGTTCGACTGCCATTGGGTCACGACCAATTATCTGTAGCATGAGATTACGAAAGATAGTATTTAAACCCGGGGATACGGGAAAAAGAAAAAACAGGATAGGGTTACTTGTTCTTCATGATGATCTCGACATCTTCAAGAAGTGCCTGGAGATCTTCTTCATGCTCAACTTCCTGCGCCAGGATCGTGAGCAGCATGTTGTACGTGACCGGGTCCTTGTCTTTGGTCTTCTTCATCAGGGCATTATACGTCTTGATCGCACACTGCTCTCCCTTGATGTTTTGTTCCAGCACCTTGACAATGAACGGGTCGTCGGGGGCATCATACCCGCAATTGGTCAGCTTGAACCATTCCTGGGGGTTGGTTACCGGGGTGCCGCCCAGCTGGATGATGCGGGTTGTAAGGAGGGTTGCGTGTGCAAGCTCCTCTGTCGCATGGAGAGTCAGTTCAGCAATGACCGCTTCCTTGTTGGGTCCTTTCACAACCTTGGATCCGATCCAGTACTGGTAATGGGCAAGCCACTCATCGGAATAGGCTTTGTTCAGCTGGTTCACAAGATCCTTGACATCAGCATCGACAATCTTTCGTCCTAAGGTTCCCATGGAAAATTCACCTCTGTACCATGTTGGTATTATCCAGTATCGTTCCCCATCAGATAAATGCATTCCCGTCGTGACTACCGCAGCCAGATGATATGAATCGGGAAACACGTTTCCTGTTATAAAAATCCAAAAAACCCCATCCCCCGCCATTTCGGATACCTGGATCCGCAGTGGTGCATCCCAGCCCATGCACCGGGAAGGGGCTTATAAAAAAAGGGGATTGCGCATGGGATCACCAATGAGATCCCCAAAGGGATTACC
>JAAZNH010000355.1 GCA_012798365.1 Methanomicrobiales archaeon
GACTTTTTCAACTGTGATGTAGCTGTACTTGTCGTCGCCGGCAGCAAGAACGGGTGCAGCTGCACAGGATAGGAGAACGAGGAGCAGCACGACAGCACAGGCTCGCATAGCATAGTACATGCGTGACGGGGAAATAAATTGTTTTGGGATAGGTCCGACAGAATTCGTCAAAACGGGAAACCGGCAGAACAAAACCGGTCCAAAAAAAAGGAAAAATTATTTTGCGCTGGCAAGGATGATCTCGATGGACGAGACATTAGTCTTGCCGGCTTCAGTATCGATCACTTCGGTGGAAGTGATAATCTCTTTTTTTGTCACGCCCTCCAGGAACCGGTTGAGCGCAATTTCCGCGGTGTCAACGGCGCGGGAGATTGCCTTACCCCGTGCCTTGATGGCTACCTGCTCGGCACCATTGTTGAACTGGGTCACAACGGCAAGCACGTAATTCATGACCGGCTTGTTGCCGACAAATACGGTATTCTCTTTCTGCTGCATCATCAGGTCCGCTCCGGTTACAGGTACTTCTTCTTGACTACAAGTTCAGCATTCAGTACACTTGCCCCGGCGGCACCACGGATGGTGTTGTGGCCCATGGCCATGAAGCGGACACCTTCCCGGACCCGTCCAACGGAAACGGTCATACCATTCCCGCGCATCCGGTCAAGGCGGGGCTGCGGGCGGTCAACTTCCTCATCAAAGAAGTGGACAGATTCCGCAGGCTGGGTGGGCAGGCCCTTGATCGGGGGCTTGTAGTCACGGAAGGCTTTTTTGAGTTTGTCAACGGGTTCTTTGATGTCAATCCAGACTGCCATGGTGTGACCGTCAATGACCGGCACGCGGTGGCAGCTTGCACTGATTTTGAAGGGCGCGTTTGCGATCTTTTTGCCCTTGAGCGTCCCCATGATCTTCAGGGTCTCGCTCTCCATCTTCTCCTCTTCCTTGCCGATATAGGGGATCACATTGTCGTAGATCGCCATGGCGGCAACACCTTCAAAGCCGGCGCCGGATATGGCCTGCATGGTGGCAACACGCACATCAGTGAATTTGAACTGGCGCAGTGGTGCAAGGGCACAGCACATCATGATGGTCGAGCAGTTCGGGTTCGTCACAATGAACCCATCCCGGCCGGCATCCTTCTGCACATCAATGAGGCCAAGATGTTCAGGGTTCACTTCCGGAATAACGAGCGGGATGTCGGGATACATGCGGTGGGAGCTCGCGTTGCTGAACACCGCAATGCCGGCATCAGCAAACTCCTTCTCGACATCGGTCGCGATCTCTGCCGGCAGGGCCGAGAAGACGAGGTCAACATTCTTCATGGCCTTGGGTGACGTCGGCACGACCTTGAGTTTAGCAATCTTTTCAGGGAACGGCGTTTCAAGGCGCCATTTCACGATACTTCCATAGGGTTTTCCCGCACTTCGTTCGGATGCGCCAAGGGCTGATAGATTGAACCAGGGATGATTTGCAAGCTGTTCAACGAATCGCTGGCCTACGGCACCCGTTGCTCCGAGTATTCCAACGTTGATCATGGTGTCAGGTCCTGTGAATGTCTAGTCATTGATTCCCCGTTTATCACGTAACGGCGGGTTGTAAAATCCCATTTCACCTGCGATAATAAAAACATTGTTTTTTGGATTTATAAAATGCCAAACATTATCCCCGACGGAGAACGCGGAACGCAGGATACATTGGCGATGATCCAGACCAGAACGGGAAAGAGAGAGAAAACAGGACCGGAGGATCCGGTCTTATTCCATGTGGATAGCTTCGGACGGGCAGACGTCAACACAGGTCTGGCAGTCCACGCACATGTCCTTATCCACTTTTGCCTTGTCATTTTCCATGGAGATGGCTGATGCAGGGCATTCGCTCACGCAGGTCTCGCACCCGGTACATTTGCTTTCATCAACAACTGCTACCATCGGAATTACTCCATGGTGATTGCCTGGGATGGACAGACATCAACGCAGGTCTGGCAGTCCACGCACATGTCCTTGTCCACTTTTGCCTTGTCACTCTCCATGGCAATTGCGGAAGCAGGGCATTCGCTCACGCAGGTTTCGCACCCGGTGCATTTGCTTTCATCAATAATTGCTACCATCTCGATAACTCCATCGTATATATTTACCATACAGGGAA
>JAAZNH010000356.1 GCA_012798365.1 Methanomicrobiales archaeon
TCGATCCGGCACTGCTTTGCCTTCTCGCCATCGATCGGGAGCGGGTAGCAGCTCGTGAGGCAGCCGGTGCAGAGGTCGTCCCTCGGGAACCCGATCGCCTCCACGAGGGCATCGAGCGAGATGTGGTGGAGGGTGGTTGCCGTGATGCTTTTTCGTACCTCCTCCTCGGTCCGGTTGTGGGCAATGAGTTCCTCGCGGGTGGGAAAATCCGTGCCAAGATAACAGGGGGCAATGATGGCAGGCGAACCAATCCGTACATGGATCTCCCGTGCGCCTGCATCCCGGACAATCCCGATGATCCTCTTTGACGTTGTGCCCCGGACAATGCTGTCATCGACAAGAACCACCGACTTGCCTTTGAGGTGTGACGGGATGGGATTGAGCTTCATCCGCACTGCCCGCTCCCGTGCGTTCTGGGTCGGCATGATGAAGGTCCTCCCCATGTACCGGTTCTTCATCAGGCACTCAACAAACGGGATCTTCGATCCTTCCGCATACCCGATCGCGTGTGCCGTCCCGGAGTCCGGGACCGATGAGACCGAGTCCGCCTTTACCGGGTCCTCCTCATAGAGTTTCTTGCCGATCCTGCGCCGGACATCGTACACCAGGACCCCGTCGATGACCGAGTCTGCCCGGGCAAAATAGATGTACTCAAAGACGCAGTGCGCCCTTTTTTTGGCCACCGCGATCTGCATGCACTTGACTCCTTCAGAATCGACCCGGATCAGTTCCCCGGGTCTGACATCGCGAAGGAACTTTGCACTCAGGGCATCCATTGCCACGCTCTCGGAGGCTGACATGTATCCCTTGTCGGTCTTCCCGATCCCCAGAGGCTTGATCCCGAGCGGGTCGCGGAAACCATACAGGATATCGTCGATCAGGATGAGCGTGGCATACGACCCCGTGATCTTATGCATGCAGAGGCTGACCGCGTCCTCAACGGAACCCGATTTGCTCAGTGCATTGATGAGGATCTTTGCAATGATCTCGGTATCGGTAGTTGTGGTAAAGATCTGGCCTTCCCGTTCGTACTCGGCCCGGAGCGTGCCGGTATTGACCAGGTTCCCGTTATGGGCAACCGAGATAAAATGGCCCTGGAAGTGGAAGTTTAACGGCTGGATATTCTCCGGAAGGTTCGCACCCGTTGTCGGGTACCGGACATGGCCGATACCGGCGCTGCCCTGTAAATCTGCAAGAACAGGAGGGGAGAATACATCGGCAACCAGTCCGTTCCCCTTGAATTTGTGGAGACTGGTGCCGTCAAACGTGGATATCCCGGCGCTCTCCTGCCCGCGATGCTGGAGAGCGTACAGGGCATAATAGAGTTGGATTGATACACCGCCAGCATCGACGATGCCAACGATTCCGCACATGATACCCCAACTCTAATGTGTTGCGACTTTTGGTCTCTTGCTGTGCCACTTGTAGTCGGAGATCTTGGTGCTCTTGCCAAAACCGCAGGCCGAGCAGACTTTCTTCTGGGCGTGGAATGAGATCTTCCCGCAGCGCCGGCAGGCGATGTGGGTGAACTTGTTCATCTTACCCATTGATGGAGTGCCTTTAGACATGTTGTTTCACCTTATTGTTCCAGTGACGGAGAGATATAAATCACGTTGTCCCCACGGACGATGAGCGTGCCTACTTTCTGGACCTGTCCGTTCTCAGTCTCTTCAGCCTTGTCAAGGACAAGGTTCATGTGTACATCATAGCCCTGAAGAACGCCCCGTATTTCTCTCCCGCCTTTGAGAGATACAATAACGGGCTGACGGTTCAGAACCTGATCCAAAATATCAAGCGGCCTTTTGGTCATAATAATACCCTGTTACCATCGCTCTGGAGTAATATATGTGTGTGAGCGGATCACTTAAACATACCGTAGATCCCGGCCCGCCCGGGCCATGCCCGAACGGCGGGTTCCGGCGGCAGCAGGAGATCCTCTTTCCGCATGCAAATGATTTTTGCTTCCGGATACCAGAATGTTAGAGAGCAGCCATGAAAAAGATCACGGTCAAAAAACGCCATTCCATCCGCAAAAGCCAGGGGGCAGACCTGCTCGCCCGCTTGTCAGAACAGATCGGGCCGGCCTCAGCCGGTCTTTTCCGCGCGGACATGATCGAGGTGCTCGAGACCAACGCGGATATCTCCCTTTTCATGGTCAACAAGAAGCCGTTCCTGATGGACAACGGGACCTGGGTCTTTCCCACGCTCAAAGGCGCTGTCCAGTGCCCGTTCCCGGAGCGCAGGGTTGCCGTGGATGCCGGGGCAATCCCGTACGTGGTGAACGGCGCCGACATCATGCGGCCGGGCATTGTCACGGTCACTGACGACGTGAAAGCCGGTCTTCCGGTCCAGATCGTGGATGAGCGGCACGGTAAGCCGCTTGCCATTGGAATTGCCCTGTTTGATGCGCCCGGAATGCGTGCCGCAACGAGCGGAAAGATGGTAAAAAAGTTCCATCACGTCGGAGACGAGATCTGGAACATGGAAATCTAAGAAAAACCGGCCCGGCCAACCGGTGCGAAAAATCGCCTTTTTTTACAAAAATCCACGCCAAAATCGCATCCCGGCAGATCGGGAATAGATACTATTAAATAATTTTCTCAATACAGTTTTTTTATGGTTAAGATCATTGACACCCTTCTTGGAAAGAGCTCCGCAAACTCGGACGAAGACTATATGGAGCTCGACCTTGCATCCTACGAGGAGCGTTCCGCCGGCGCACCCGCGCTCCTTGTGAAGATCGCCACGATTACCGACCTCAAGGACACCCCGCGTGTCAAGGACGAGGTATACAGCGGCAACATCGTCATTGTTGATATCTCCCGGCTGAAGATGGACAAGATCTCCTACGAGCGGGTCTTAAAGGACTTAAAAGAAGTGGCAAAAGATGTCAACGGCGACATCATCGGCCTTGGTGACCAGCGCTATGTTGTCTTAACGCCGATGTCGGTCAAGATCTCCCGCGACAAGATCGGTGCATAAGTTCGTGGAAACGAGAGTTCCCGGCCCGTGTCCGTCCTGCGGTACGGAAATAGAATATCTGTATACCACAGAAAATATTCCCTATTTTTCTGATATTCTTATCATCTCGGCCATCTGCCCGTCCTGCGGGTACAAGTTCGTCGATACCCAGCTCTTAAAGCACGGGGAGCCGGCCCGCCATACACTCGCGGTAACCTCGCAGGATGACCTTTCAGTCCGGGTGGTCCGGAGCATGAGCGCGAGCATCGAGATCCCCGAGCTCGGTGTCCGCATCGACCCCGGCCCGAAGTGCGAAGGGTTTGTCTCGAACGTTGAAGGGATCCTTGACCGTGTCGAACACGTGGTGAAAGGGGCCCTCTTGTGGGGAAACGATGAGGAGAAGGAGAATTCCGCACAGCTCCTTGCGGACCTCGCCCGGGTGAAGGCCGGGCTCCTGCCGGTCACATTGATCGTCGAGGACCCGCACGGCAACAGCGGGATCGAGAGCAACCGGGTCATCAACGAGAAGTACGAGCCGGAAGAGTAGCGGCAGGATCGCAGGGGGCGTTCATTGCCCCGACACAGTATCCCCCGGGTTTTTCCAATACATTTTTCGTATCGCATTAAAAACTGTGTAACGAGGCATCAGGGATGGAATTTTCACCAGAAGGAATCATTGGTTATATTGTTGAATACACACGAGCCCTCCCCTCTGCGATCCTGCAGGGGGATATCTTTGCCATCACCATTGCCCTTATCGTGTTCTTCATAGCCGTCATTATCATCAACCAGCTCACAAGCCTCCTCATCCGGTTCCTCAAGCGTGCCATCCTCCTGATCATCGTTACCCTCGCGTTCATCCAGTTCTTCCTCACCCTCTCATCCCGGGTCTCCACGGAGGGATGGACGGCAGATACCATCATCTTCGGGGCTATCGGGGTCATTTTCGGGATTATTGCTGTCATCACCGCCCTTTTAATTGCGCTGGGGGAGTTCCATGCGGCCCGGAAGAAGCCCGTGCATACGA
>JAAZNH010000357.1 GCA_012798365.1 Methanomicrobiales archaeon
CGAAGTATTGTTTGAACCGCTCGGCCGCCACTTCCATATCGCCGTCTTCTCGCCAAAGAAAGGCTGGTTTGCCACCGTCTTTTCCGATATCACCCACAAAAAACAGGCCGAAGAGGAGCAGGCAGAAATCCACAGGACCCTCGAAGAGCAGCACACCCTCTTCTCGGCAGTCATCAACAGTGCGGCCTCCAACATCTTTTCCCTTGACAAAGAGTTCCGGTATATCGTCTTCAACCGGCAGCACGCTGCCACGATGAAGGCGCTGTTCGGCACGGAGATCAGTATCGGGAAGAACATCCTTGAGTGTATCACGATAGAGAAAGACCGGGCTGCAATGAAAAAGAACCTCACGGCAGCGCTGGCCGGCAATACCGTGAAAGATGAGGGTTATACCGGCGATCACACCCTGAGCCGCCAGTACATGGAACCCTCCTTCAACCCTATCCGTACATCGTCGGGGGAAATTACCGGTGTCGCGGTCATCTCGCGGGACGGAACAGAGCGGAAAAAAGCAGAAAAAGCCCTCCGGACAAGCGAGGAGCGGTACCGCCGCCTGACAGAGAACCTGCAGGATATTATCTTCCGCATCTCCCTGCCAAGCCGGAATTTTGAATACGTGAATCCGGCAGCCCTCCCGATAACCGGGTATACCCCGGAAGAGTTCTATGCCGATGCCGGAATCATGCAAAAACTCATCCATCCGGATTTTCAGAACAACCTTGCACACCACTGGGAGCGGATGGCAAAGGGGGACATCCTGCCGGAATATGAGTACATGATCTGCCATAAAAACGGCACAACCCGGTGGCTGCACCAGCGCAACACCATTGTGCGGGACAACACCGGCCATGTTGCGGCAGTAGAGGGGGTTGTCACGGATGTGACCGACCGGAAGAACGCTGAAATTGCCCTCCGGCAGATCGAGGAGCGGTACCGCATCATATCAGAAAATACCGGCGATGTCATCTGGCTTCTGGATCCGGAAACGCTGAAGTTCCGGTTCATCAGCCCCTCCATTTACCGGCTGCTCGGGTACACGCCGGAAGAGATCCTCGCCATGTCCCTCCCGCAGGTCCTGACACCGGAGGGGCTCCGGTATGTGCAGGAAAGCACCCCCCGGACGATCCGGAAGATCCTGAACGGGGATGAGAGCGCCCGGATCCAGAGAGTATACATCGATAATATCCGCAAGGATGGCAGCGTTATCCCGGTCGAGATCGTTGCAACGCTCCTTGGCGGCAGCGAGCCCGGAACCTTTGAGATCCTCGGGGTCAGCCGGGACATCAGCGAACAGAAAAAAGCCAAGGATGCGCTGCTCGAGAGCGAGGAGAAGTTCCGGACCCTGGTCGAAACCACCAGTGATCTCGTGTGGGAGATCGATGACAGGGGAACGTATACGTACGTAAGCCCGCGGGTCCGGGAGCTGCTCGGGTACGAACCCGGCGAACTGGTCGGGAAATCACCCTTTACCATCATGCCTGCGGATGAGGCGGAACTGATGACCGCGGAGTTCAGACGGTTCTCCGTCTCGCATCAACCCGTGCCCTCCATCATCAACCGCTGCATTCACAAAGACGGCTCGATCGTGATCCTGGAAACCACCGCGGTCCCCATCTTCTCAAAAGACGGCCGTTTTGCCGGGTACCGCGGGGTCGACCGTGATATCACCCAGCGGAAGATTGCGCAGGACGCCCTGCAGGAGAGCGAGGAGCGGTACCGCACCTTTGTCGAATGTGCCAACGAGGCAATCTTTGTGATCCAGGACGGGAAGATCCCGTTCTGCAACAAGAACGGGCTCGACCTGATCGGTTACGACAGTGCATGGCTCGCCACTCACCCGTTCCTGGACCTGGTTCACCCGGATGACCGGAAACCGGCCCTTGACCGGCACCTGCGCCGGCTGAACGGGGAGTCGTTTGAACCCCGGGCCGAACTGCGGGTCATTGATGCACAGAAAAACCTGCACTGGCTGGAGATCAATGCCGTGAATGTCCCCTGGGACGGGAAGACTTCCACGCTCAACTTTGCAACCGACATCACGGAACGGAAGAAAGCCGATGATGCCCTGCGGGAGAGCGAGACGAGTTATCATGGCCTCTTTAACACCGTCAAGGAGGCCATCTATATCCAGGACCGGGACGGCCACTTCCTGAATGTCAATGACGGCGCCGTGGAGATGTACGGGTACCCGCGGGAGTTCTTTATCAAAAAGACCCCGGTCGTCCTTGCCGCACCGGGATACAATGACCTGCACATACTCCAGGAGCACTTTGAGCGGGCGTTTGCCGGCGAACCGCAGTACTTTGAGTTCTGGGGAAAACGGGCGAACGGCGAGATCTTCCCCAAGGATGTCCGCCTCTACCACGGGAGCTATTTTGGCAAGGACGTACTTATCGCTGTTGCAACGGATATCACCGACCGGAAAC
>JAAZNH010000358.1 GCA_012798365.1 Methanomicrobiales archaeon
GGGGGATTCGAACCCCCGACGTCCGGGTTAGAAGCCCGGCGCTATGTCCGGGCTAAGCCACAGGCCCCGGACTGTGCCGGTTAATTGTGTGCTGCGGGGTAATTAATCTGCGCGTGGGCAACAGGAAAAAAGGGATTATTTCCGCTCGATCTTTTCAATGATCTTGTCCAGCTGGATGGTGATCTTCTCGAGTTTCTCTTCGGTTGACTGGATTTCGACATGGGAGAGCCCGAACCAGATGGCAGTACACCCAACGCCGAACATGGCAATGGAGAACATGAAGAGGCTGGGGTTGTTGTTGACCGTCATCATGTAAACACTGTAGATGATCAGGTATCCGCCCGCAAGGCAGATGAGGATCATGAAGATGATCTGCGCCCAGTCCTTGAGGCTGTAGGCCCTGCATTGTTCCATAAATGTCTTCTGTTCCATTGCGCTCACTATGTGAGGTATACGTCCGGGGTATTTATAGTGTCTGCACTTCAGCTGCCGTTTTTGGATCCTGCGTCATGGGAGTGCCCTGCCCCATGCCCTGTCGGCTGCCAGAACCCCTGATAACTGCAAAGAAATTCGCAGTCAAGGATTGCTATATGAATTTCCGGCTGCAAAGTATCGTGTAACGCGATAAAGGGGAAATGATTGTGTTCCTGCATGGGAATGTGTCGCGTTCTGGTGATGACCGGATCGGTCTGTGAACCGATCGGGAATAAAGAGAATAAATTTCAAAAAATATAAATTGTGCAGAAGGAAATCAATCATGTATAACATTGCGGTGGTATGATCCCATGAAAAAACGAGAGATCCTATTGGTCGTATTTCTTGCATTACTTGTTGGTGTGGTCGGAGCAGTTGGTAATATTTCTGTCAGTTCGGTTCCTGCCGGTGCAACAATCTTCCTGAACGGGACGAGCACCGGGCAGGTAACCCCTGCCACAGTGGAAGGAGTCCCCGCCGGGTCACATACAATCCTCCTCCGCTTAACTAATTACCAGGACAACACGCAGTCAGTTACCGTCACTGATGATACAACAA
This sequence comes from Methanomicrobiales archaeon, assembly GCA_012798365.1. GTDB lineage: Archaea > Halobacteriota > Methanomicrobia > Methanomicrobiales > Methanospirillaceae > Methanoregula. The sequence goes on from JAAZNH010000358.1 coordinate 1,033, forward strand.
GTACCGTATCCCAGACCCTGACTGCTGTTGTTGCAGCCCCCACCATCACCACCGTTGACCCGGCAACCGGTATCAACAACGGCCTTGTCTCTGGCATTGTTGTGACCGGTACCGGGTTCACGTCCGGCACAACCACCGTTAGCCTGTATAAATCCGGGCAGACGAATATTACCATGACCAGCCCGGTGATAACCTCAACAACGGTCACTGGTGGATTCCAGCTGAACGGTGCACTCCCGGGCACGTGGGATGTGATTGTTATTACGGATAACGGAGTTGCAACCAAGACCAGCGGATTTACTGTTGTAAATGCATCCACGGTATCGACTGTGACAGCGGTCTCCCCGACAAGCGCAACCACCAACACGAGCGTCAGCACAACCTTCACCGGCACAGGGTTTGGGACCAGTGCCAAGATGCGCCTGGCCCGGACCGGCTATAACGATATCCTGGGCACCGTGAGTTCGAACTCCGCAACCTCCCTTGTCGGGACCTTCGATCTCTCGAACCAGGTTCCGGGTGAATGGGATGTCTGCGTTCTCTATGACGGGACAAACCGCGTCTGCGGCCCGCATTTCACCATCAATGCCGCGGCAGCAACCCTGAAAAACGGCACCATCTATTTCTCCTCCACACCCTCGAGCGCAGTCGTCTTTGTGGATTCCGTGAAGAAAGGCACCACCCCGTTCACGCTCTACAACCTCACGCCGGGCAGTTACGTGGTCAAGATACAGAAGTCCTCGTACCTGGACTGGTCCGAGCGGGTCACGGTCACTTCAGGGAACGAGACAACCGTGAGTGCAAAACTCACCTATGAGGTCCAGGAAACCACCGCGCCGACACCCGAACCTACGATCATCATCACCACGGCAACGATGCCGCCGACCCGGACAAAGTCCACGGTAGCAACCCAGACTCCGTGGCCGACCAACACCCCGACGCCGGAATCCCCCCTAGAAGTGGGTGTCATCCTTGCTGCAGTCGGAATGGGAATCCTGCTGGTCAGGAAACCCTGATCCGTTTGGTAATTCCTTTTTTCCAATGCTTTTTCCCGCCATTCAGGTCCTGGCTGATACTCCTCTTTCCCCATCCTGGTGCTTGTATAACGAGGACCGGTTTAAAAATAATTCAATGTTAAATAAAAACCTATATCATGGATCATGGGTAATATTTTCCCGGTAGTGAATATATGGCGCCAGGTCAATGGGAATGGGTACGATCTCCCGTCATGTTTCTCCTTATTCTGGGGACCGCCCTGCTTCTCGTAGTCCCGGCAACCGGTGCCGGCCCGGCAACACGGATCGCGCTCTATGCCGGTGACGGCCAGTCGGCCACTGTCGTTACACCGGTTCCCGTCGCACCGGCGGTCATGGTGACGGATGCGGATAATGTTGGCGTGGGCGGTGTGACCGTAACCTTCTCGCAACAGGGTGGGGGATCGGTGACTAATCTCACGCAAGTGACCGGCAGTGACGGGATAGCTGCAACCGGCTGGACGCTCGGGACTGTCGCCATGGAAAATACCCTCTCGGCATCCAGCCCGGGTCTTGCCGGTTCCCCGGTTACGTTCCACGCAACAGCGCTGCCGGGGCCCGGGACCCGTATCTCCATTGCCGGAGGTGATGGCCAGACTGCTGCCATCGGAACCGCCGTTCCTGTCTCGCCACTGGTCATTGTCAATGATGCCTGGGGGAAC
>JAAZNH010000359.1 GCA_012798365.1 Methanomicrobiales archaeon
ACGTGCGGATACGGGGCGAGATCTCGTCGAACGCAACAACGGCATGCCGGTTTCTCACCCGAACGCCCAGCGAGAGTTCGCTTGGGATCGAGGGGATATCCACGAGCACCTCGTGGGGCTGGATCCCGGCACTCCGGGCAATCCGGGCTGCATACTCCCGGATGGCATGAATTGAGAGCCCCTCCTGGAAGGCCGTAATATTCACCTGGTCGCTGCCGGCATATACGGCCCGTTTGTACAGCCTGCGGCCGTAGAGCCGCTCGGCAAGGTCCCGGCTCACGGGGTTATCCGAGGTCCGCAGGGTATGCAGGCACGTGGCGTCATCCATGTGGAGGAGTTCATTTATCGCGCCCTCGCCTTTACCCTGCAGGTGCTCGAGCGCGGCAAGCTGGAACATGCTCTCCCCGATCCGGCTCACGTGGTGATAATAGACGGTCGGCCGCATCAGGGTCCGGGCGATCAGGAGCGACTCGGCCGCATTCACCCCGTTCTCGTCAAGGACGGTCCCCTCGCTTGTCCGGATCAGGTGGCGGATGAGCCGCTGGGCATCGACAGTACCGTAGGGTGCACCAGTGTAGTAGGCATCCCGGAGAAGATAGTCCATCCGGTCAACATCCAGGTCCCCATGGATGATTGTCGAGAGCGGATGCTTTCCGCGGACAACCGCACAGAGCTCTCCCGCATCAATGCCTGCTGCTGCAAGGATGCTGCCTGCCTTTTCGCTGACAATCGCGGCAATGTCGTCATGGGTCCGGTGCAGGAACGCTTCCATCAGGGGTTCGCTGGCATGCGAGAACGGGCCGTGGCCGATATCGTGCAGGAGTGCTGCTGCCGTGACAAGCATGCGCTCGCTTTCTGAGAGGCCAAATCTCCTGCAGGCAACATCGGCAAGGAACATGGTGCCAAGGGAGTGTTCAAAGCGCGTGTGGTTTGCCCCCGGGTACACCAGGTAGGAAAAACCGAGCTGCCTGACGTAACGGAGACGCTGGAGCGCGGGGGAATCCAGGAGTGCGAGCTGGAAGTCCTCGACCTCAACATATCCATGGACCGGGTCCTTGATGATCTTCAAATCTCTCTCTTAAGAATCTTCATATACAACGCATAAAAGTATTCTAGTAATGATTACGTTCCTGTCCGGGGGCACCGGCACCCCGAAGCTCTTGCGGGGCATGCAGAAAGTAATGGACCGGCACGAGATTGCCGTCATTGTCAACACCGCGGAAGATATCTGGATCTCGGGAAACCACATATCGCCCGACATTGACACGGTGATGTACCTCTTTGCCGGGGTCCTGAACACCGAAACGTGGTGGGGGATGCGCAACGATACGTTCACGACGCATGAAGAGGCCACCATGCTTGGGATTGACGAGTTCCTCACCATCGGCGACCGGGACCGGGCCGTACATATCGCGAGGGGGGAGATGCTCCGCAACGGGATGCGGCTGACAAACATCACCAAAGTCCTCTGCGAGCGGTACGGCGTGCGGGAGACGGTCCTGCCCATGACCGACACCGAAGTGACAACCCAGGTGAAGACGGACCTCGGGTTCATCCACTTCCAGGAATACTGGATCCGGGCAAAAGGGCAGATCGCCATCTTCGAGGTTATACGGAGTTTCCGGGAGCCCCCGGTAGCAACTGCCGAGGCGCTAGCCACCATTGCCGCCAGTGATGCCGTTGTGATCGGCCCCTCGAACCCGATCACCAGCATCCTGCCGATCCTCTCCTGCGCCGGGATCCGGGAGGCGCTGCAGAACAAACCTGTTGTTGCGGTGAGCCCGTTCATCGGGGACGCTCCCATCAGCGGCCCGGCCGGGGCCCTCATGAAGGCTGCGGGATATGCACCGGGCTCGATTGGGACCGTCAACTGCTATAATGGCCTTGTCGACATCTTCGTGCAGGACATTCGGGACCCGGTCGAGGTGAGCCAGTCCACCCGGTTCGACACGCTCATGATCGACGAGGAGAAGAGCATCGCCCTTGCGCAAGAAGTCCTGCGGCTGGTTGACACAATCAGGTGA
>JAAZNH010000360.1 GCA_012798365.1 Methanomicrobiales archaeon
CCCTGGACGGTTCCGGAAGTATCGTAATAGTAGTGGCTGCTGACGAGCACATGACGGACAGATCCGTCAACTGCTTTCAGGGTCACCGGGTAATTTTCCACCGACCCGTTTGCCCGTAACGCTGCAATGAACGCTTCCCGGTCCTCCGGGTGCAGGTATCGTTCGGCAACCGGCCTTCCCACGAGCTGGTCCGGGGAATCAAGTCCCACGAGCCGGGCCCCGGACGGGCTGACCATGGTGAAGAACCCGTTCGTGTCAGCACGATACACCATATCCTGGATATTTTCAATAATCGCACGGAACTTCTTCTCGCTCTCCCGTAGCGCCTCCTCGGCCCGGACCCGCTCGGAAATATCGATCCCGGTACCGGCAAGGTAGCGGGTTTTTCCGATTGTCATGGAAACGCCGGTGAGGAGATACGGGATCTTCCGGCCGTCTTTTGCGAGAACATGAACGGTGACTGTGGTATACCCCTGGCTGAAGACATCGGATATCCTGCGGGCAACCAGGTCCCGGTCCCCGGGTGCGATGGTATCCAGTGCGGTTATCCGTGCCAGTTCTTCAGCAGAATGCCCGGTGACCTCCTTGTGGTTCCGGTTGCTCCGTATAAACCTGCCCTCCTCGTCCAGCAGGTAAAAAATCCCCGGGATACTGTCGATGATCATATCCGAGAACTGTTTTTCATGGAGGAGTTCTTCTTCAGCAAGTTTCCGCTGGGTGATGTCCCGGGCCTCCGGGATCAGGAGCCGCACGGCCCCGTCCGCGTCACGGACTGGTTTGAGCGAGAAATCAACATGGAGGGCACTAGTGCCGGTCCCCTGGAGCGTCTCCTCGTACCGGACAAATTCCCCGGCTGCAGCACGAGTGACCGCATCCTTCAGGCGCCGGACCCGGTCAGGGTCTCCCCGCCACCAGGGGGTTTCCCAGAACGGCCGGTTCACGACCTGTTCACGCGGGACGCCGACAAACAAAAGTGCAGTCTCATTTGCTTCTATGAGAATGCCATCGGGCGTGAGCAGACCGGTGAACTGGTAGGTACTGTTGAAGATGGCCCGGAACTTTTCCTCGCTCTTTTTGAGTTCGCTGTTTGCCCGCGCCAGTTCCCGGGTCCGCTCTTCAACACCGGTAGAAAGTGCATCAAAGGCTTTTTTCCGTTCCTGGTCAACGCCAAACTTGTAGAACGCGATCTCGATCTCAGAAAGGAGTGCCCGGTTGTCATAGGGTTTGATGATATACCCGTACGGCCGGGTCTCCCGTGCCCGGCTGATCAGTTCTGCATCGGCATATGCGGTGAGGTAGATGATGGGAACCGTGTGCTTTGAGAGGATCGCCTTTGCTGCATCCACGCCATCCATCTCCCCGGCCAGGTGGATGTCCATGAGGATGAGGTCAGGAACGTTTTCCTGTACACGCTCCACGGCCTTCTCTCCGCTCCGGACTGTCCCGATTACCTCGTAGCCGAGGAGGAGAAGGGTCTCTTTGAGATCCATTGCAGCGATCTGCTCATCTTCAACGATCAGGATGGTTTTTTTGTCCATGGCGGGTGCTGTTGTTGAGATATACAGCACACGTCCTTTTTGTTCTTTTCCCTGCCCGCCCGGGCCGGTTTTTCCGTTGCTAAAAAACACCGGCCAATCCGTTTTTACGATTCTGCCACTACTCTCATCGTGGGCAGGTTTCCTGCCCGGCCCGTTGGCCGGTACCCGCGATCACAGCCGCATGACTGATAACCGGGAATGGACATTGCTTCCTTTCAAGGCAGGGTTCCGGATATTCCGCCACACATCCGGTCCAGCGTATCAGGAATTGGTATAAAAAAAAAAGAGGTTCAGCGGCCCAGCTGCCGGAGGAATGCGCTTTTGTGATTCTCACTTCCTGCCCGGAGGTTCTGGTACACCTGGATGATGTCAGGCCGGCTCGTTGCGGCAATTGCATTATCGAGATCTTCGATATCGCGTTCTTCCACAGCCAGGCCGGCTTCGAACGCAGCAGTCTGCGAGGCATCGCCCTGCGCTCCAAGCGACGTGTAGAGTGCCTGGATAGTCGCATTGCGGAAACCGGTTGCCCCGTTACCAACCAGCGTTTCCGAAAGCCCGTACCGGTCCATCAGGAGCCGGACTTCGCTGATATGCTGTGTCTCGGATGCAGCAATATTCGAAAAGATCGGAACCGGATATTTTGCAGCCCATCTCATGTAGAGGTCATGGGCCAGCTGTTCTTCTTCCCGCATGAAGAGGATGTCGCTCTTCTCC
>JAAZNH010000361.1 GCA_012798365.1 Methanomicrobiales archaeon
ACACCACGGCAGTCTACCTCGGGCTCTCCAGCGGCCCGTTCATCGGGGGATACCTCACCCACATCTTCGGCTGGCGCAGCATCTTTTTCATCAATGTGCCGATTGGCCTCGTTACCCTCGCCCTCATCTATCTCTTCCTGGAAGGGGAATGGTCGGATGCGAAAGGCGAGCCGTTTGACCTGGGGGGGTCCATCCAGTACAGCCTGACACTCATCTGCGTTATGCTCGGGTTCACCCTGCTTCCGGATACGGAGGGCTGGATCCTCATGGCGGCAGGTGCCCTGATGCTCATCGTCTTCATCGGCAGGGAGCGCCGGATCAGCTACCCGCTGCTCGACCTCCGGCTCTGGTCCGGCAACCGCCCCTTTGCCTTCTCCAACCTTGCCGCCCTCATCAACTACAGCGCAACGTTCTCGGTTACGTTCTTCATGAGCCTTTACCTCCAGTACGTGCGGGGATTTGATCCCTGGACCGCCGGTGCAATCCTGGTTGCCCAGCCTCTTGCGCAGGCAGTTGTATCCCCCCTTGCCGGGCGCCTCTCTGACCGGACAACGCCCGGCAAAATCGCTTCCGCGGGGATGGCCCTCACCGCAGCCGGCCTGCTGGCGCTTGTCTTTATCGGGGACCAGACTCCCCTTCCGGTGATCGTGGCGATCCTGGTGGTTATCGGCCTGGGTCTCGGTGTCTTCTCATCGCCCAACACGAATGCCGTGATGAGTTCTGTTGAGAAACGGCTGTACGGGATTGCGGCCGGGACCCTCTCCACGATGCGCCTCCTTGGCCAGATGATGTCGATGGGACTTGCCATGATGATCATCGCGGTTTTCATCGGGCATGTGCAGATCACTTCCGCCCTCTATACCCAGCTCATCACCTCGATGCACACCGCGTTTGCCATCTTTGCCGTTCTCTGTATCGCGGGGATCTATCTCTCGCTCGGGCGCTACCGGGCCCGGGAGCCGTGAAGGTGCCGGCCTGAAGATCATTCCGGTGACACAATCTTGAGGCCTACGATGCCGGCAACAATCAGGAGAAGACAGAGAATCCGCAGGGTATCGCGCGATTCACCAAGGATGAGCATTCCGATGATGACGGTACCGACTGCACCAATCCCTGTCCATACTGCATATGCCGTTCCGACAGGAAGGTCTTCAAGCGATCGCGACAGCAGGTAGAAACTGCCGGCCATCAGGATTATCGTTACAACAGAAGGCCAGAATTTCGTCCATCCCTCCGTGTATTTCAGTCCGATTGCCCAGGCAGTTTCCATGAGGCCGGCGATAATGAGATATATCCAGGCAGTTTGGATCATGGTGTCGGGGTTCCTTTCTCACTACATTGCTGAATTCTGATTCTTATGTATATTCCTGACGCCTGACAGGATCGGCTGTTTTTAGAGTCAGCGTTATATCCCGGCGCATCCTACACCGATCCTGATAATCCAATGACCGATTCCTTTGAAGAGCGGGAACTGCGCCTCGAGAAGAACCGGCTTGAGGCCCTGACGGACGGCATCTTTGCGTTTGCCATGACGCTGCTTGTCACGAGCCTGATCCTGCCCCGGTCTGCCCTTATTACGGAGACTGCTGCCCAGGCCCTTTTCAGCCTTATCCCCGATATTTACCACTATATCATCGGGTTCTTTGTCCTTGCAGCGTTCTGGACTGCCCACCACATCCAGTTCAGCCACTTAAAGTTCATTGACCGGAACTTCCTGTCCCTGAGCATCATGGGGCTTTTTTTTGTCACCATCATCCCGTTCACAACGAGTTTCATCGGGGATTATGACCACGATGTTGTCGCAACCATCGCGTTTGAAGCAAGCCTCCTGGTCCTCGGGCTGATCTTTGCTCTCCAGTGGCTGTATGCCACGTGGAACAACCGTCTCGTGTCCCCTGACTTTCCCCCTTCCCGGGTCCGGTACGGCATGATCCGGAACCTTGTTGTCCCTGCCTTCTCCCTGGTTGCCATCTGCGTTGCCCTTGCCGGGTTTGACAGCAGCACGATGATCTACATGCTCCTGCCGCCCTTCTCGTGGTTTGCGGAAAGGTACCTGCACCCCTGGAAGGACAGCAGGTAAAAAAGGTTTTTTTTTATAACGGTTGTTCCCACGTGTGTTTGCAGTCATTGCAGACGCAGACGACAATGGTCTTGTCGTTCACGGTCTTGCAGTCAGTCCATTCGGTATTCTTGGAACCGCATTTGGGGCAGTTGGACATGGCGGGAACCTGCTGGTTGTATCGGTACTGGTATCATCATCCTTTTGCTATATAAAAAATATGCTTTCCTCCAGACCCGCCAGATCCTCCGCGATGGTATGATCCGTCAGGGCACGGTGATACTCCCGCCCGGCTGCAGGAGGGTGACTTGGATATCCGAAGTCCTTTCAAGTGCGGTCTTCAGCCTGACCGGGTCAGCAGCAATCTTGTCCCACGTATTGTAATGGATGGGAATCACGGTCTTTGCACCAAGGAAATTTGCTGCCATCATGGCCTCCGCTACCCCCATGGTGTACCGCCCGCCAATCGGGAGGATGGCGACATCCGGGTGATAGAGCTCCCCGATCAGTTTCATATCGGAAAAGAGGGCCGTGTCCCCGGCATGGTAGACCCTGATGCCATCCATGCCGACAACATACCCTGCAGCAGAACCGCCGTAGAACCCAAGCCCTGCTTCCTCAATAAACGATGAATGGATGGCCTGCGTCATCGTGAACGAGATGCCGTCCACCAGAATTGTCCCGCCGATGTTCATCCCTTCAACAACAAGCCCTTTCTTCTTGAGGTACTTGGCAATCTCGGTGATTGCAATGGTCTTTTTGTTGAGGGCGACTGCTTCACCCATATGATCCTCGTGGCCATGCGTGATGGCAACAATATCGGGATCTGTCCCGGCTACACTCCCGCCTTCAATGAACGGGTCGATGAGGACCTTTTTTGTGCCGGTCAGGAGCACACTTGAATGTCCCAGCCACGTAATCTGCATATATCCAGATCAAGTTCCCGTCTGATGAATCTAACGAAAAGGAGCGAGCGAGCGCACCAGCACTAGAAAAAGGATCGGTATGGTGGGGTAGTGACCCGGATCTCAGGTCACATCAATAAGTTCAGCTTCAGTAATATCGATGGAGTCGCCAAGACTGTTGTCCGTTGCGCTCCGGGTCATCTGTTCGGAAAGATCGCGGTCTTCCATGACATCGCGGATCCGGTCGATATACGGATCGATGGTCGGGTCTTCCTGCTCCTCGATGACGTGGCGGTATTCGCGGAGGGTTGACGGGCTGACGCCCAGCTCCTCGGATACTTCCTTCATCGTCTTGCCGGAATCGATGAGGGCTTCCATCTGCTCCTTGTCAAACGGCATCTTGAAGTCAAGCTCGCGGAAGAGCTTGAGCCTCACCCGTGCCCGTGCCACCGTCTTGCTGAGTTTCTCGTCGCCGAGTTCGCGTGCGATCTCGGTGTCGTTCTTCCCTGCATAGAAGGAGGTGACGAGCTTGGCGAGCTGGATGGGTTTTAAGGAGGTCTTGAAGATCCCCTGCTCCGTGATCTCTCTCATGACAAGAGCGACCTCGCGTTCAATAGCGTCACTGTCTCTTAACGTCCCGTGAATGTTCTTCATCGGTTCGACAATCTTTGTCTTCCCCGACATGGAACTGAAGAGCTTCAGAAGCTGTGCCTTTCGTTTGTCTTCGGTCATTTCGTACCCCGTGTATGGGATTAGGATATATGATACAGCGTTAACTATTTAATGCTATCTTTATGCCTCATTTGACCAAAAGGGCTTTAATAAGGGCTTTTAAAGAATGTGGTCCGAAGCGCATAATCTGGCTGGTCTGATCCATTTTTCCGGTTTTTTTATACTTATGTACAGATACTGCACCACAAACCTCCCTCCCTACACGCTCAGGTGCGCCTCATAATTACCATGGGTCATACCTGTCACAACCCGGATTATGGTATCCACTCCCGCTCCTGATGCCAGATTCCGGAGTGATGCCGGGTGTCCCTCTCAAAGCCAGCCCATCCCACGTGGCCATGCCGGTTGCAGGCACGCTTGCCCTCCGGGTTTTATCCCTCCGGACCGACC
>JAAZNH010000362.1 GCA_012798365.1 Methanomicrobiales archaeon
GCCGCCGGCAGCCACCCGGGCATAGGTATCGAGGTAGGGGGCGGGCTTGGCCCCGTATGCCCGGCTTGCCAGTTTTCCCCTGATGCTGTCTGCAGGAATCCCGGTCTGGGTGATAAATGCCGGGTTAACTTCGAGAATCCGGTAATCCCGGGCCACCCCGTCCGTATCATAGATGATCTCGTGGAGGGCAACACCCTCTTCCATGGCATCGAAAAGCGAGTGGAACTTTTTCTCGCTCTCGGAGAGGTTTTCGACAAGCGCCCGGAGCTCCCCTTCCTTGACGGTCAGTTCCTCGTTTGCAGCGGTGAGGGCATCGTTCTTTTTTGCAAGGTCAGAAGCGAAATGCTGATCTGCGGTTACATCCCGGATAGTACCGATATACGAGGTGATAGTGCCTTCCGTGTCACGGATTGCGGTGGTCGTGATCATGGCAGGAAAGACAGTGCCATCCCTGCGGGCAAGGTCCACGGGATAATCCCGTACAAACCCCTCCGTGTCGATCCGGGTGAGGTGGGCTTTCCGGTCTGGTGCTTTTGCATACAGGGAGGAGATCTTTACCGCAGCAAGTTCTTCCCGGCTTGCATACCTGAAGAGTTCCAGGGCCGCATCATTAAAATCGATCCATTCGCCTTTCTTTGATGTGATGAACATGACATCTTTGGATGTCCTGAAAAACTGCCGGTAATCAGGTTCTTTTTCAACCTGCTTTACCGGTGTCTTCTTTTTTCCTGCCATGGATACAAGATCTCCCACCCGGGTCTGGTAATCAACCATACTGCAAAGCAGCATATAATAAGTGTGGTTGGTTTCTGATCAACCGGTCCCGGTGCGGATCCGGATAATTACTTTCACCCCGCCCGGTCCGGGGTTTATACCTCCGGTCTTTCAACAAGGTATGTGGGGAGGACGATAATACCCTCAAGTGTCAGATGCCCTCTCAGAATCTGTGATCGCACCTCCCAACCTCTCAAGACCAAACCCCTCTTTTTTCCTGCACCGGAAAACCCCCGTGCAGATCTCATTCCGAAGAGTGGCAGGACCGGTTTTTCCTTGTGTTCCGAAATCTCCGATGAACCTGCCGGGCGGATCCGCGCTTCCCTGTGACGCGGGAACCGGATACTCTCATTGATATAGGGAAACATGGTTTTTCTCTAAACGCCGGTATGCCCGTACTTCGTCTTCTGACGGTTCCCGTGATGGCAGAATCCTAATATATTTACGCGTCGTTTTTCTATTGTCTCTTATGACGCTGCGATCCCTGAATCTCCCCGGCGTGGGAACAAAATACGAAATCGAGACTGATAAGGGTGACACGGTGGCAGTCTTTTTTACAAAAACCGGTGTTATCCAGATGTACACCCTCCAGAAAGGCTGCCAGACCTCAAGCGCAGCAGAAATGACCCCGGTTGAAGCGCGGCGACTGGGAAATATCCTGACCGGGGCGATCATCGAAGCCGACCAGGAGAGCGTCGAGATTGCATTCTCCGCGCTGGCAGACCTCCGGATTACCATTCATACGTTTTACATCCCGGACAAGATCATCGGAAAAACCATCGAGGACCTCCAGGTCCGGGCCAAGACCGGTGCAACGATCATCGCGATATGCCGGCACGACAGGAACATCATCAATCCCGCACCAACGTTCGTTTTTGAAGCCGGGGATGCGGTCCTGGTCATCGGGGAGACCACCCAGATAAAAACCTTTGAGAGCGAATTAATGGTGGAGTAATGGAAGGCTTCATCATCGCCCTTTTCGTCTGCCTGGTACTTGCGCTTATTTCCAAATATCTCTCGATTCCCGCAATCCCGTTCTACATCCTTGCCGGTGTGGTGCTCGGAAAAGCCGGTCTCGGTTTTGTCCAATCGGATGAGATCAGCCATTTCTTCTCCGAGATGGGCCTGTTGTTTTTGCTCTTCTTCATGGGCCTTGAGCTGAAAGTGGAGCGGATGATCGCCGACCCGAACAAGCTCCTCGTCAGCGGTCTCATCGGCCTTGTCGTGGATATGGGCATCGGGTTTACCGCCGCCTACCTGCTGGGTTTCACGCTCATGGAAGCCTTCATCATCGGCACTGCGTTCTATATCACGAGCACCGCGATCGTCATAACATCGCTTATCGAGAACCGCAAGCTGATGATCAAGGAAGCGGACACCATCATCTGGCTCGAGGTGTTTGAGGATATTGTCCTGATCATCATCATTGCGCTCCTCTCCTCGGGGAACAAGGACCTCCTCCTGTTCCTGGTCAAGACCGTGCTTGCCCTTGCCATCATGTACGCGGTTGCCCACTATGGCAAGGAATTCCTCGTCTCCATCCTTGAAAGGGACGATGAAACACCGATTCTCTTCACCTTTGCCGCAGTCCTTACCACTGCGTCGGTTGCGATCTTTGTCGGGATTCCGGAATCCATGATGGTGATCGCACTGGGTGTGGCGCTGGCAACAACGGACCCGGATGCATTTGAGCAGCATGCCCGGCCGTTCAAGGATGTCTTCCTCGTCATGTTCTTCGTGTTTTTCGGAGTAACGATTGATTTTGCCAGCGGCACAAACCTCAACACTATTGCAATCCTGTGCATCCTTGCTGTCATCAGCAAATTCATCTCCGGGATGCTCATCGGTATTGCCATCCATGGCTCTGCCCTCTCCGGTCTTGAGATCTGGGCCAACACCATCAGCCGCGGCGAATTTTCCATTGCCCTTGCCGTGTTATACGGATCGGCAGTTGTGGGAACGGTCATTGCCGCCCTCGTGATTTTCACGACCCTTGTCGGGGCCTTTACCGCAAAATACAGCACGTGGATGCGGCGGGGTATCATCACCCACAGCCGCAGAAAAGCTCTCATGCACCGGCCCCACACGAGCCGGTGATTTTTTTCCCCGTGTGGCCGTACGCATCGACGCGCGAGTGCCACACGGGCAGCGGGTTGTTATTCGATCAGGACCAGCCCGATTGAATGAACGTGCGGGTCCGTGATCTTGCCGTATTCCATGTTCTTGCAGGGAATCGTGGAGAGTTCCCACCCGATGTTCCGGGCGGTTGCAAAGACGTCGATGCCGGCTGCTTCCATGCTGGGGCGGACGCGGTCCATGTGCCGGCATTTCCGCCGGATGCTCTCGTCCACGATGCCTTCTGCCTCCTCGGCAACGCAGTGCTGGTGCTCGCACCAGATGCACGGGTAGCCCCCAAAGCCGAACGCTTTGTAAAAGCCATCGTAAAAGGCCGTCTTTTCAAGGGTATGCACGGTCCCGTTCACCCATATGATGAGATCGGCATACCACGGGTGAAAATCGTCGGGGATATCATCCGGCCCGAACTCCCCGTGTCCCGGCACCCCGTCAAACCAGAGGAGGAGGCCGATGTCATATTCATCCACCATGCGGCGTGTTTCATCCGGGGATGGGGCATACGGGGGACAACCCAGGTGTCTGGCATATCCTTTGCAGCCATACCGGCACTTGAACCGGACCCACTGGGAAACGACAATATCCTCCGGGGCGATCTCTTCAGCAGCCACGCCCTTTTCCTGGGCCAGGCCCTTAAGATATTCAATCTCGGCAAGAAGGCTTCGTTGCATACGCGATCAGTACGCAGAGAATACGGGGGAGAAAAGATAAGGGTTTTGACGGCCGCATCACAGGGGGTGGGCCGGGGAGTCGTGGTCTTTATCCTGGTGATGGGAGATGAATTCATAGCCCCGCTTGGCAATGATCCGCTGGACAATCAGCCGGGAACTGGAAAGTTCGCCGTCGGCAAATCTCCCGATGCGCACGATTTGTGGCGTGAGATTGCGCCCGGCAAGCTGTCCGGCAAGTTTCTTCTCATCAAACATCTGGTTGAAGCCGATGGTGATGACATCGGGGTGGATCTTCTCGATGGGAAGGAACATATCCTTTGTGTCCCCGAGCATCGCATGGTCCACCGGTTTTAACGCGGCAACCATCTGGAGGCGCTGGTCCTCGGGAACGATCGGGTGGGGCTTGTGTTTCACGTTGACGTCCCTTGCGACAATGACAAAGAGTTCATCCCCGAGTTTTTTGGATTCTTCCAGGTAGAAGAGGTGGCCCGGGTGCAAAAGGTCAAACGTCCCGGTGGCAACAATGCGGCGGCCGGTCATCCCACCACCTCAAGTTTGCAGGGCTTTCCGTCAGCAGTAAAACACCGCCAGTCCTGTTTCCGGTAGGGATACCCGATGATGAGGTGGTACCGGCCGGTCCGCGGAAAGAAACTTACATCCGCATCGGATGGGAGGAGGACGCCGTTCGGGTGGCTGTGGACACTCCCGGCAACATGGGTGTCAAGGGGCATCATGTCGTACATCAGCGATGCAGAATCCTCCCTGCCCACCGTTCCAGGGAGCAGGTTCACCTCGTCCATTATCCCGTCCCGCTCCCGTATCAGGGCAACAAATTCATTGGGGTGGCTCTCGCGCCCCATCTGGAGGAGAAGGCAGAGAAGATCCTTCTGGATACCGCGGATGATCATAGGTGTGTTCCAATAGTCCGGTACTGTACTACGTTCTCCCCGCGCAAAAAACCTCGTTTACCAAAAAGTTATTTTTCAATCGTTTCCAGTTCCCGGCTGAGGTCACGGGAGAGATCGACACCGGTAAAGTCCCCGCTTGTCGGCAGCGCCATCGCAAAGCCCGGCGTGATGTCGTACTCCACAACCGTTCCTGCGGGCACCGTCAGGTCAAGGATATGGCCCCCGGTCTTCAGGTCATCGCTGATATAGTGGAGGTGATACCCGGGCACATTGACGCTTTTGAAGAAGACCGGGGTATAGAACCCCACGATCGTCCCGGTTGTGTCGGACAGCGTGTAGACCGACTGGTTTTTTGCTGCCTCGGTGAGGGTCGGGTAGGGTTTCTGCTGGGCGGGTATTGCCCGGACTTTCACCGCGGGGAATGTCCCGTGCATTTTCACGGCATAGATCATGTTGCCGGTGGGCAGTTCCTTCTCCATCACGGATGAGAAGACGGACATGTTCATCGGGCTTGTGGTGGTGGAAGAACGGTCTTTGGAAAAATGCGTTACGGTGGCAAACGGGGTTGTCAGGCTTTCCGGAACCGGGTAGATCTGCCCGTCGGCTTTTGCCTGGTAGACTGTCCCGTCAAGGACGATCATCTCGCCGTCGAGTGCATCGAAGGTGCCGATGCCAAAATCCCCGTGCTTTTTCAGTTCCCCGACCGGCTGGACCCCTTCAAAGACCCCCTGCACCAGGGCATCGATGGTGGAGACCTGGTACAGGATATCATGGTCTTGGGCCGGTGCGTTTTTCTGGAGGTTCATGTACACAGCCGAGGCTGCAAAAATAATCACGACAGCAACCCCTATGCCGAGGAAAAATTTTGCATCCATGGCAGTCACCCGGAAGAATGGGATTATTTCTTGCCGGTTACCTTGATGACGTGGAACCCGAACTGGGTCCTGATGGGCCCGACAACCTTGCCGACCTCTTCTTCAAAGGCCACTTTCTCAAACTCGGGCACCATCATGCCCTTGCCGAACCATCCCAGGTCCCCGCCGTTCTTTCCCGAGGGGCAGCCGGAGAACCGCTTTGCAACTGCGGCAAAATCTTCGCCATCAGCGATCCGTTTCATCACGGAAGCTGCCTGCTGCTCAGTCTTTACAAGGATATGGGATGCACGTGCCTGTGTTACCATGCTGTACAGGTGCATGTTTTTCAAGATAAAGGGTTGGATCGGGAGGGTTCAGAACTCCCCGTCCTGCTCGAAGCTCCGCCCGTACCGGATTGCAAGCTCCGCCTTATAGAGTTCCCGGCCGAGATACCCGGCGTGATCGAGCAGCGTGACATCGCCCTGCATAAGGATAGTGTGGAGCACATCCTGCCAGCGCCTGCCCCGGACTGCCCTGCCATGGATGACGGCAACGATCCTGTCACCTTCAATGCCGATCCGGAAATTCCCTTTGGGGTCGTACTCGATCTCGTCCGGCATCTCCTTTGCCGCAATTGCGGTATCGTAAGAGAGCGGGGGCTCGCGCCGGCGCCGCTTCTCCTTGAGTACCAGAAGATCGATCCCGAGGTCTTTTGGATAGGGCCGGTCCTTTGCAAGGGTCATCATTTCTGTGGCACGGCGCATCTCCCGGACCGATCCCTGCGTCTTATCCGAATGCTCGCTCGTGAAGATGATCGCCGCCCCGACTTCGCCTGCCATGGCGGCAAGGAGAGCATTCATCCCCGCAGAGTCGGCATCCAGGAGTTCGACAACATTTCCTGCACCAAAGAAGAGGGGGTAGCGGGATGACCGGAAATTCTTAAGTGACTCAACGAGCCCGGACCCCGCCGGCTGGAGCAGCGGGTCGGCAATGATGCAGCGGATGCCGGCTTTCTTTGCAAGAGCGATATTTTTTGCAAGCGTGCTCCTCCCCGGGACAACAACCGCCGCAGCGCCCGCGTCAGCCACAGCGTTTCCTGCGAGGGGGATATTCTCTTCCTGCAGGCTCAGGATAATATCAGCCCTGACCAGTGCAGCCCGGATAAGATCCGGGTCCTGGGTATCTGCGGCGAGCGGCCGGTCAATGCCCTCCAGTTCCGCAAAGACCCGCCGCACATCGGCGGGTGTGGCATCGAACCCGAACCCGAGGTCCACGATATCTGCACCCTTTGAAAAGAACCGCTCGACCCGGGCCCGGAGATTCTCCTGCCGGTGGGCATCCATGATCTCGGCAAGGACTTTCATCCGGGATCCGCCGCCGATCTTCATGCCCCGGATCAGGAAATCCTCACGGGCTTCCTTCTCCCGCCGGGCAACCCGACGCATGGCATCATCCGCCTTTTTTCCTGCAAGGAACTCATCGGCCGGGACGGTTCGCGAGAGGGTGAGCCCGGGGAGTGAGCGGAGAATCAGGGAGAGGTCGGCGGCATGGCGGGGCCCGCGGTACACGGGGACGCCGGTCTCGCGCTCGACCTGCGCGAACGAGGCGGTGCACATGCCGGACACGATCACGAGGTCATAGCGCTTCTTCCTGACCAGTTCATGGAGCTGGTGAGGGGTGAGAAAGGATGCGATCTCCCCGGTGACAACAACGTCCGCGGGATGGCCCGCCGCGGCTTGTTTCACCATCTCTTCGGTAGCGGCACCGGTGGGGAGAAGTATGCGCATAAGTTCCCTTAATAGCAGAGAGATAAAAACACTATGATCAGATGCTTACCTGCGACCTGCATGTTCATACCAATTATTCCAAAGACGGCGAGAGCAGTGTCGAAGAGATCCTCCGGCGGGCTGAAGAGGTGGGTCTTGACGTTATTGCAATCACCGACCATGATACCGTGGACGGAGCCAAGCATGCCCTTTCCATCCCGTCGCGGGTGCTGGTGATCCCGGGTATCGAGGTCTCGACAAAGCAGGGCCATCTTCTCGTCCTCGGGGTAACCGAGGTGATTGCCCCGGGCCTGGACGTGATCGAGACGGTCAATATCGCCCGCCGGATGGGCGCGCTTCTTATCCTGCCCCACCCGTACCACATCTGGCGCCACGGGGTTGCCCGGCGCAAGAAAGCAGGTATGACGGTTGTTGATGCAGTCGAATCATTCAACAGCAGGTATATTGTAGGGTCGGCCAACAGCAAGGCCGCACGGATCGCAAAACGGCTCGGGAAACCCTGCGTGGGCGGCAGCGATGCCCACAATGCCAGGTTTGTGGGTTTTGGCCGGACCTACGTGGATTCCGAGAAGAACATCCCGGCAATCCTGGACGCGATCCGGGCCGGAAAAGTTTCCTGCGGCGGAAAAAAGACGCCGCTGCGCACCTATACCCGCCAGTCACTTTCCAACACATGGAGAAAGATCAAACGGATAACCCGGCACGTGCAGCTCCGGTAAGACTCGCGTTCCGGGTCTCGTACCTGGGAAGCCGGTTCTTTGGCTCCCAGCTGCAGGCCGACAGCCGCACGGTTGAGGGGGAGTTCATTGCTGCCTGCCTGCGCCTGAGCCTCTTTGAGAACTGGCGCAGTGCCGGGTTCCTGTCCGCGGGGAGGACCGACCGGGGAGTTCATGCCCGGGGGCAGGTTATCGCGTTTACCACAACCGAGCCGGACCGGGCAGTCCGGACAATGAATACCCAGCTTCCCCCGGATTGCTGGTGCACCGGGTATGCATTTGTTCCTGACACGTTCCACCCGCGGTACGATGCGAAGGCCCGGACATATCGCTATTATTTCTCCGGCCCCGTACAGGATCCTTCTGCAATGGACCGTGCCGCTGCACGGTTTGTCGGGAACCATAACTTCACCAATTTTGCCCGCGTTGGCGACAAGAACCCGTTCCGCCGGATCCATGCGGCCGGCGTCAGGGAAGAGGATGGGTTTCTTTTCTTTGAAGTGACTGCCGACAGTTTCCTCTGGCACCAGGTCCGGTCCATGGCTGAAGCGCTCCTGCGCATCGGGAATAATACTGAGCCGGAGGATTCCATCGCCCCCCTGCTTGAAGGTCCGGCAAAACGCCCCCTCCAGCCGGCACCGGCGGAAGGCCTGATCCTCTGGGAGACCGAGTGCGGCATTACCTGGAACCCGCTTGATGCGGGGGAACGCAGTACGGGTTTTATAGAGCATCTCTGCTCTCACTATGCACTCATGGAAAAGGTGTGCCGTACCCTGACAAAGCCGTGAACGATGCGCCCCCGCATCCTTCCCGCTACGGGATTGAACGGGCGCAGCCGCTCTCGATCGCTGCAGCACTCACCGCTTGTGCAACCGCATCAACAACATCCCGGTCCAGGACCGGCGGCAGGATCCGGTTCTTCTGCGGCCGGGGAACAAAATCCGCAAGAGCATGGGCAGCAGCGATTTTCATCTCATCGGAGATGCGGGTTGCGCAGACATCCAGCGCACCCCGGAAGATGCCCGGGAACGCAAGAGCATAATTAATCTGGTTGGGGTATTCCCCGCGGCTTGTCCCGACAATGGCAGCGCCGGCCATGTGGGCATCATGAGGGAGGATCTCGGGCACCGGGTTGGCGAGCGCGAAGACGATCGCGTCATGGTTCATGGACCGGACCATGGCCGGCGTGACAATCGCCGGCACGGAAACCCCGATACAGACATCGGCGCCCTCAAGGGCATCTTCAAGCGTGCCGGTCCTTCCTTCGCGGTTGGTCTGCCCGGCCATGATATACTTGTACTTGTTGGCGTACAGGCCTTCGCGGTCGCGGTGGATGATCCCTTTTGCGTCGCAGACGATGATGTCATTCACCGTGGGGCAGAGGTCGGGGCTGTACCCGATGCAGCGGAGCATGCGGGTGATGGCATAGCCGGCGGCACCTGCGCCGCTCACGACGATATTAAGTTCCTCCATTTTTTTGCCGGTCACGCGGCAGGCATTGATGAGGGCCGCGAGAACAACGACGGCAGTCCCGTGCTGGTCATCGTGCATCACCGGAATGCCGATTCCCTGGAGGGCTTCTTCGAGTTCAAAGCACTGCGGGGCAGCGATGTCTTCGAGCGCGATACCACCGAAGACCGGTGCAATGTTCCGGATATCTTCAGCAATCCACCGGTGGGCTTTTTCAAAACAGATGGGGAAGGCGTCGATGTCTGCAAGTTTCTTGAAGACGAGGGCTTTTCCTTCCATGACAGGAATCGCGGCATGCCCCCCGACATTTCCCAACGAGAGCACCCGGGAACCATCGGTGACAATGGCGATGGTGTTGGATTTGAGGGTGTACTTGTAAGCAAGGTTCCGGTCTTTTGCAATCGCCCGGCAGACCTCCGCAACCCCGGGTGTATAGGCGAGGGAAAGGTCATGCCGGTTCCGTATCGGCACCTTGGAATAGACCTCGATCTTGCCGTGATGCTTTGCGTGCAGTTCCACAGATTCGGTAAAGATATCCTGCTTTTTTGCGC
Organism: Methanomicrobiales archaeon; assembly: GCA_012798365.1. Taxonomy (GTDB): domain Archaea; phylum Halobacteriota; class Methanomicrobia; order Methanomicrobiales; family Methanospirillaceae; genus Methanoregula. The sequence goes on from JAAZNH010000362.1 coordinate 9,865, forward strand.
CCATAGCAACCAGGAGTTCCTGTGATAGTTCAAAGAAGGCGATGGGAGTACATCAACCTTGCGACATACGGATCAGCCGAATGTTTCGTCGATCCACGCGGATAAGTCATCCCTGACTTTACGGTACCCGATGAGGATCTCCTCCTCGGTTCCCTGTCCCAGGTGGGGGTCAGCAAACCCGTGATGGATGGTCTTTTTTGCGCCCGGAACAACCGGGCAGATCGCGTGCGCATTGTCACAGAGCGTGATGGCGCAATCAAAGGAAACCCCGGAACATTCCACCAGCGTCTTTGACCGGTGACGGGAGATGTCAATGCCGATCTCCTGCATGACGGCAATCGCCCGGGTACTGACTTTTGACTGCCGGGTCCCGGCCGAGAAGACCTCGTACCGGTTGCCGTATTTTGCCCGGAGCAGCCCTTCGGCCATCTGTGACCGGGCGGCATTTGCCGTGCAGATAAAAAGAACGCGGATTTTTTGCGGCATAGCGCAGGACTCACTGAGGACTCAGGTGACTGTTGTGGCAATTAATACTACTGCTTCCCCCCTCACACTGCCCGAAGAGACAGGGGGGTTACGCATGACTGCGGCCTCGTAGGGCCGTTTCCTGCAGAGCGTATCGCAAGGGCTTTTACTGTACGCGGATGAGGTCTTGTTGCTAATGGCAGCGTTTGAGTGTGACCGGTGCGGCAGATGCTGTGTGAGCCTGGGGGCTCATATCATCATCGAGCGCCAGCTGAGTGACCGGGACTATTACTGCAGCAGTCGTATCGACAATACGCACTTTTCAGTAGCGGTTGAACCGGCGTTCCGCGACGAGATTGCTGATGCATATGAGTCAGGATTCGGAAATGTTCAATCGGAGAATCCGGCCTGCAGGTTCCTCCGGAGAAATCCAGATGGGAACACAACCTCCTGTGCAATCTACGCAACGCGGCCAAAGGTATGCCGGGATTTCCGCTGCTATCGCATGCTCATCCGCAATCAGGAAGGTGTGGTGTGTGGCCGGGTCGTGGGAAAGACCACGCTAAAGACAACGGATTCCCTCCTGGAAAACCTCTGGAATGAGCGCATTGCGTCATTGCCGTACGGGAACGGAACCGCGTGGAATGAAACGGTTCAGAAGATCCTTGCCGGGTCCGGGTATCGTGCGGATCCCGTGGAATAAAAAGATCAGTGCCCGGTCTTCATCCGGGCAACATAGGATCTCAGGGAGTGCGCCATCTGTTGCGGGTCTCCCAGGTTCTTTTCCACAATCTCAACAATTGCGCTCCCGACAATGACCCCGTCCGCCCCGGCATCGGCACAAGTCTTCACGTGTGCCGGGGTTGATATCCCAAAGCCCAGGGCAAGCGGGACATCCGTGAAACGCCGGACCCGCTTCAGGAGGTCGAGTGCGCCGGTCGAGACCGTGTCCCGGACCCCGGTAACACCCAGGACAGCCACAAGATAGAGATACCCGCGGGATTTGTCAGCGATCTTCCTGATCCGTTCATCGGAGGTTGTCTGGGTGATGAGGAAGATCGGGTCAATGTAATGCCGGAGAGCGGCTTTGTACACCTCGTCCGATTCCTCGACCGGCATATCCGCAACCAGGATGCCGTCCACTCCCGCGTCATGAGCCTCCTGGTAGAACCGGTCGATCCCGCGGTGATAAATCATGTTGTAATAGGCAAGGAAGACGATCGGGACGTCAGACCGTTTCCGGATCTCCCGCACGATCTCGAAGATGGTGTCAACGTTTGTGCCTGCCGCAAGCGATCGCTCGTCGGCTTTCTGGATCGTGGGGCCGTCGGCGACCGGGTCCGAGAATGGTACTCCCAGCTCCAGAATATCTGTTCCCCCTTCGATGAGTGCCATGGCAGCCCGGATGCAGGTCTCCTTGTCCGGGTCACCTGCAACCGTGAACCCGATGAAGACCGGCCGCTCTGCCCGGGAGAACACCGTGTCAATGCGCCTCATGACCGGCCCCCCTGCAGTGCTGCAACCTCGGCAACGTCCTTGTCGCCCCGGCCGGAGAGGTTAATGATCACGATATCGTCCCGGTCGAACCTGTCCGTGTTCTTCATCACCCAGGCAACCGCATGGGCGGACTCCAGTGCAGGAATGATTCCCTCTTTTTGCGACAGGAACCGGAAGGCATCCAGCACATCCGGGTCATTCACTGCAGTATACGTGACCCTGCCGCTGTCCTTGAGCATGGCATGTTCCGGGCCGACACCCGGGTAATCGAGACCGGCGGAGATACTGTGCGTGGGAAGCACCTGCCCGTCATCGTCCTGCAGGAGGTACGAGAGGGTCCCGTGCAGGACCCCGGCTTCCCCGGCGCAGAGCGTTGCCGAATGTTTTCCGGTCTCAATGCCCTCCCCCCCGGCCTCAACACCGATCAGCTCGACGTCATCTTTGACAAAGGGGTAAAAGATGCCCATGGCGTTCGACCCGCCGCCGACACAGGCAACGATCGTATCCGGAAGGCGTGCCTCTTTTTTCATCACCTGGCGCCGCGCCTCCTTGCCGATGACTGACTGGAAGTCGCGGACCATCAGGGGATACGGGTGCGGGCCGACAACCGATCCGATCAGGTAATAGGTGTCCCGCACATGTGCAACCCAGTCGCGCAGGGCCTCGTTGATAGCATCCTTGAGGGTCTTTGTCCCGGATTTGACCGGGATGACCTTTGCTCCCATCAGTTCCATCCGGAATACGTTGAGGGCCTGGCGCTTCGTGTCCACTTCCCCCATATACACTTCAACCGGCATGCCCAGTGCGGCACCGATGATGGCGGTTGCAACCCCGTGCTGGCCGGCACCGGTCTCGGCAATGAGCCGTTTTTTGCCCATATGCTTTGCAAGGAGTGCCTGTCCCAGCGTGTTGTTCAGTTTGTGCGAACCCCCGTGGACGAGATCCTCTCTCTTGAGATAGATCCTGCACCCGAGTTCCCGCGATGCGTTCGGGCAGAACGTCAGGGGAGTCTCCCGGCCGGCATATTCCTGCTGGAGTGCCGCAAGATCCCGCACAAACCCGGGATCCCGTTTGATCTTCTCATACGCGGTCTCGAGTTCGATCAGGGCATCCATCAGTGTCTCGGAGACATACTGGCCGCCGTATTTTCCATATCTTCCTTTTCGCTTCATGGTATGCAACTCCTGCTCTCCCGGATGAATGCCCGGATTTTCTGGTGGTCCTTGATTCCCGGCGACATTTCGACACCCGTTGCAACATCGACAGCATACGGCCGGACAGTGCGGATGGCTGTTGCAACATTGCCGGGGGTCAGTCCCCCGGCAAGGATGACCGGGATCTTCGAACGCTTTACGGTCTCCTGTGCATAGGAATGATCAAATGTAACGCCCCCGCCATGGCTGTCATCTACAATGACGGCATCGCAGTCCTCCGGCAGGGGATCGCCCCTGCCGATAACCCGGATGATCCGTGACCCGGGGCGGTCCTGGAACCTAAATGGGTGGGAGATCTGGACAGCGTCCGGGCCCAGCGCGAGGATCTGCTCAAGATCCTTTTGTGTTCGTGTGTGGGTGACTGCAACGGTGGTGGTAAACGGTCCGACGGCATCAAAAATCTCCCGTGCCCGGTCCGGGGAAACATTCCTCTTCGAATCCGAAAAGAGAACAACACCGACTGCGTCCGCGCCCTCCTGTTCTGCAACCCGTGCATCTTCCGGGCGGGTGATCCCGCAGATCTTTATGCGCAAACGAATTCCTCCAGTTTCTTTTCCGGTTGTTCATGGGACATGATCGAGGACCCGATCAAAAAGGCATCGCAATACTCTTTCATCTCCTGTATATCCTCGGCATTCCGCATGCCGCTTTCCGATACGATCACCTTTCTCTGCCTCCGGATCTGCCGGGAGATTTCCCTTGTTGTCGACCGGTCAATCCCCAGTGTTGCAAGATTCCGGTTGTTGATCCCGATAAGGGTTGCTTTTGTTGCGAGAGCAGATTCGGCCTCATCCAAGGTGTGAACCTCAACCAGGGGTTCCAGGTGAGAATCAAGTGCAAGATCAACAAACCGCGGCAGGTCGTCCTTAAGAACCGCGGCAATCAACAGGACCGCGTCTGCCCCGAGTGCCCGCGACTGGGCAATCTGGCGTTCATCGATGATGAAATCCTTGCGCAATACCGGCAGGTCCACCGCACTTTTCACCCGCGCAATATCCTGTTCGGTCCCTCCAAAGAAGTACGGCTCGGTCAGCACTGAAAGACCGGTACACCCGCTCCGGGCAAGGACGCCGGCCATCATCGCCATGTCCACGTTCCTGCGGATCACACCCCGGCTCGGGGATGCGCATTTTATCTCGGCGATAATGGCATTCTTCCCACCCCGGTTTCGGATTGCCTCCACCATGCTCGCGGGCTTTTTCGCGGGGGGTTCCGGGAACCGGGCGGGCAGCTGAGCCACCCGCTTCCGGGTCTTTTCAAGAATCCTGTCAAGGATCATGCAGCACCCCGGGTGGCTTCCACGAGAGCGTGCAGTCGTGCGCATGCATTGCCGGAATCGATGGACTGGCCGGCAAGGTCAATACCTTCCTGCAGGTTGCGGGCCATCCCGCCGGTGCAGATAGCCGCCCCGGCGTTTAAGAGGACAATGTCCCGGCACGCCCCGTGTTCCCCATCCAGGATCTCGCGGATGATCTTTGCATTGACCGTTGCATCTCCACCCCGCAGGTCATCAAGGCCTGCGGGCCGGATCCCGAACGCTTCGGGTGAGATCCGGTACTTCCGGATCTCCCCGTTGTCCAGCTCACAGACCAGTGTCTCACCCGTTGTCGTGATCTCATCAAGACCCTGCCCGTGGACTACCATGGCCCGGGCGATACCGAGGATCCTGAGCACTTCTGTCATTGGCTGGACAAGCGAGGGGCAGTAAACCCCGAGGACCTGCGCCTGGGCGCCGGCCGGGTTGGCAAGGGGGCCGAGGATGTTGAAAACGGTGCGGCATCCCATCTCCTGCCGGGTTGCCATGACATGGCGCATGGCCGGGTGGTGGCTGGGTGCAAAGAGGAACGCGATGCCGACCTGTTCGACAATCCGTGCCTGGGTGTGCGGGTCAACGGCAAGGTTCACGCCCAGTGCTGCCAGGACATCTGCTGAGCCGCAGGCGCTGCTCACGCTCCGGTTGCCGTGTTTTACCACCGGGATTCCTGCTCCGGCTGCAACCAGGGCTGATGCTGTACTGATGTTGAAGGTGTGCGTACCATCCCCCCCTGTCCCGCAAGTGTCGACAAGGGTCCGGCCCGTGACCGGGACAACGGTAACGGCATGCCGGCGCATTACGCGGGCAAATGCTGCAATCTCCCCGGGCGTCTCTCCTTTCATGCGGAGGGCCGCCAGGAATGCTCCGAGCTGTGACGGGGTGGTTGATCCTTCCATGATCGCACTCATGACCTCCGCTGCTTCATCCGGCTGCATATCCCGCCTCTCGATCAGGTGGGAGATGGTTTCTCTGATGCTCATGATGGTGCTCCGTTTTGAAAAAGAAAATTTTTCATGATCCTGTCCCCCTCGGGCGAAAGGATACTCTCCGGGTGGAACTGGACCCCCTCGATGGGATAGGTCGCATGCCGGACTCCCATGACGTACCCGTCGTCCATGCTCGATGCGGTGACAACAAGGTCATCCGGCAGGGAATCGCGTTCTGCGACAAGCGAATGGTACCGTGTCGCGGTGAACGGTGTCGGGATACCGGTAAAGATTCCGGTCCCCTCATGACGAATGGGGGACGTCTTGCCATGCATGATGTGTGAAGCCCGGACAACCTTACCGCCGAATGCAGCGCAGATGGTCTGGTGGCCAAGGCAGACGCCGAGCGTGGGAATGGACCTGCTCATCGTCTCCAGTACCTCCCGGCAGACACCGGATTCTGCCGGTGAGCCGGGACCGGGGGAGAGGATGATCCGGTCACAGCCGGTTTTTTTGAGCACCTCAAGGGGGGTGTCGCAGGTAAGTACAACGGGGTGTGCCCCCAGTCTGCCGACCTGCTGGTACAGGTTGAACGTGAAGCTGTCGTAACAGTCAACAATCAGCACATTCATGGAGTGGCTCCTGATCGTTCAATCGCACGGATCATCGCGGCTGCCTTGTTCTCGGTCTCGGTATACTCATTGACCGGTACAGAATCTGCAACGATTCCCGCACCAACCTGTACATAGGCAGTTGTGCCCCGCACGATCACCGTGCGTATGGCAATGGCAAAATCAAGGTTCCGGTCAAACCCGATATACCCGACGGCACCGGCATACAGTCCCCGCCCAATGCTCTCCTGCTCACCGATGATCTGCATGGCGCGGATTTTTGGTGCACCGGAGACCGTGCCTGCCGGGAAACAGGACCGGAATGCATCGTAGCAGTCAAGATTGTCCCGCAGTGTCCCGTTCACGGTGGAAACGATATGCTGAACATGGGAGAACTTCTCGATGTTCATGAACTCGCTGACTTCAACTGACCCGAACCGGCAGACCCGCCCGAGATCGTTTCGTGCAAGGTCCACCAGCATCGTATGTTCGGCCCGCTCTTTTGCATCGTTGAGAAGATCCTGGGAAAGCTGGTCATCCTCCCGTCTGTTCCTGCCCCGCGGGCGGGTTCCGGCAATCGGGACCGTGGTGACCCTGCGCTTCTCAACCCGGACAAGCATCTCCGGGCTTGCCCCGATGACTCTCTCATTGCCGAAATCCAGGTAATACATGTAGGGGCTGGGATTGATCTCGCGCAGCGCAGCATAGATTGCAAAGGGATCCCCGGGAACCTGGCACTCCATCCGCCGCGATAACACTGCCTGGAAAATGTCTCCGGCTGCGATATGCTCTTTAACCGCCCGCACCGATCGTTCAAACGCGGCCTGGGAAACGGCTGACTGGATTTTTGCCGGACCAGAATTCGGTATTGCCGCCGGAAAAACCTGGTTTTTCCTCTTTTTTGCAAGAGCTCCCACCTCTCTGGCAAGCGCATGGATTCTCCTGGAACATTTCTCATATTCTGCTTCGATATCCGAATCGTAAGTTAAAAACGGGCTTGAGAAGATGTGGAGTCTTTCATCGCGGTGATCGATCACAATACAGTCCTTGGTGAACATGAACCGGGCATCAGGATCCCTCTGTTTGTCCGCGGGGGCGGGGCTGACGGTATCCCCGACTTTGGGAAAGAGCGAGTATACGCAGTCATACGCGAAGTACCCGACCATTCCCCCGAAAAACCGGGGTGCTTTCATGTTCATGTAATGGAACCGGGAGAGGATCGATTTGATCTTCTCCACCGGGTCCCGCCCCTCAGGGTCCCGGGCAATGGAAGTATAGGGCTCGTTCCCCTGCAGGTCCACCGTTTCGCCAATGGTCACCACGAACTCCGGACGGATCCCGATAAAGGAGTACCGGGCAAGTTTCTCACTCCCCTCCCTGGATTCCAGCAGGAACCCGCACCCCGAGCGTGTGCCCGTATAGACATCAAGGGGTGAAAGACCCTGGAGGGGGAGCTCTGCACAGAGGGGAATAATCAGGGGTTTGGGCTGGTTGGATACCGCCATCCTGAATTCTTCTGGTCCCAGGTTGAGCGTCAGGTTTTGTGTCATAGCATCAGAGTCCTGTAATCACCAGCGGCATGCGGCAGTGTTTTCCCGGAAGATCCTCCTGAAAATTCCAGAATGCCCTGGTTTGTATGCTTAAGAATAGTCTACTTTGTACATATTTATACATTGTTGTAATTTTTTGGATACTAATGTACAAAAAAAGCACGGGGCGACCCGGAATTTTCAGATACTGCACAAAACCGGCTCAGGGTTTTCCCGTGAAGGAGCCACTTTTACCCGCATGGTTCCGGCACCCTTTCGAAAGTAACAAGAATACCCCCATGATAATACAAGGATATCCTCAAAAGACCGGCCCGTGGCAGGAGCATAGCAGTGGATATCCGGAAAAAGACTGTCATTATCGTCTGCATAACGCTGCTCTTTCTTATTCTTGCCCTCTATGCCTCATCCGAGCTGATCGTGCAGGGGGGGTTTTCGCAGGTGGAAACCCGGAGTGCACAAAAGGATACCGACCGGGCACTTGTTGCCCTCGGGAGTGATATCAATGCCCTTGATGCGGTTGTGCACGACTGGGCATCCCGCGATGATACCCGGCAGTATCTGGCCGGAACCATCTCCTCACAGGAATGGCAGGTTCTTGATGCCGGCCTCTTTGATCGGCTGGGGTTCAATGCCATCCTCATAACTGATAACCAGGGAAACCTCCTGACCGGCCGGCAATACGATCTCGCCCGTCGCGAACTCACTTCGGTATCCCCGGAGCTTGGTGACCTGCTGCTGGCGTACAGCCGCCCGGATTCCGGGAACCTGACCCGGGGAGGTACCCTGGGAGTTGTCCCGCTCCGCGGGGGCATCATGATGGTATCTCTCCGCCCGGTCTTTTCAGGAGGGGATGACCAGACCATTGCGGGCTACCTCCTGATGGGGCGCTATATCGATGATCCCGAAGTAGCACGGCTCACCTCCCTGACCCGGCTCCCGCTTGAGATACACCCGTACCATGATCCCGCGATGCCAGCGGATTTTTCCCGCGCAGTATCCCGGTTTCCGGCATCGCAGGTGCCGTTTATCCTGCGGACCGGCGACGAAGCATTTGTCCTTGATGCCCCGACCATCATCGAGCCATTGGACTCATCGACACTGGGATCCTATTCCCTGATACGGGATATCCACGGGAACCCGGCTCTTGTGATCCGTGCCTCCATCTCACGGGATATCTCTGCCCAGGGCAGGACAACGAGCCTCTGGTTTGTTATTATGCTCATTATCACGGGTCTCGTCTTTGGCATGGTGATACTCGTTCTTCTGGAGAAGATTGTTCTCTCCCGTCTTGCCGTCCTGAGCTGCAGGGTCAATGATATCGGGCGGGACCGCGACTTCTCGGCCCGGGTATCTGTCGGGGGATCTGATGAGATCGGGGATCTTGCCGGCAATGTCAACGGGATGTTGTGCGATCTGGAAACATCCCAGAATATTGTCAAGGACCGGCTCATCCAGAGCGAGGAGCAGTACCGGCTCTTCTTCAACAGCATTCAGGATCCCGTCCTTGTCTGCCGGGTGGACCCGGATAACCGGTTTGGTATTATGGAAGTGAATGATGCTGCCTGCGAGGTCCTCGGGTACGGCCGGCCTGAACTCCTGGGCATGCCGCTTTCAACCCTCCTGCCCGGTACCGGGGCCGTTGGGGCTGGCCTGCCGGTACTTCCGGGCGGCTCCGCGGCTCCGTTGATCTACGAAGGTACGTGCAGGACAAAAAGCGGAGAGGTCATCCCGGTTGAGATTAATCTCCGGTCCTTTGACCAGTTTGGCAGTCCCGCGCTCGTGGCGATCATCCGGAATATCAGTGAACGCGTGGAGATTGAGCACCTGAAAAAAGAAGCATTCGGCCAGATCGAGAATAACCTGCGGCAGTTTGCCATCCTTAACGATCATATCCGCAATCCCCTGCAGGGGATGATCGGGCTTGCCGACATGATGGAAGATCCCCGGGCTCAGAAAATCATCACGTATGGCCGGATGATCGATGAAATTGTCAACAGGATTGACCGCGGATATATTGAATCAGAAAAGATTCACAAGGTTTTACGCAAGTACTACGACATCGGGAAAAAGTAAAAAAAAAATTACTCGATCCTGACCCCGCGTTCTTTGAGCTGCTCGGTTTTTTTCTTGGAACACTCTTCGCACCGGAATTCCGGCTCATGGTCATGGGTGCGGTCATAGTCCCCGGACCGGACCAGCCGGTATCCCCGGGCAACTTTTCCGCAGTCAACACATGCAATCTTCTCGCGCACTTCCCACTGGGCGGCCAGTGCCTGGGAGGTAAAAATGAACTGGTCCACCCAGAAGAAGATGAGCCCCCCGATAAGGTTGGCAACGATCGCTGCAACGAGCTGGCCCATGGATGCAAGGATGATTCCCACACCGGCAAGGATGGGTGTGCTCGCCTGCCAGCGGAGGAGGTAGAGCCCGTACCGTTTGTAATTGACCTGCATACCAGTGGATGGAGCAGGCAGGATTATACCTTTTCTCTAAAAACCCGGGAGCCCTGGCAGGCATGATCGGGCACAAACGCCCCCGCACCCCATGGATTACCGACTGAATTATCCTCTTTTCGCGACGATTAGAAAATTTCCGGATGTTAATCCCTAAATAGGACGGGGAACAAAACGTATACAGCGTTTCAGAGGTTGCGGGAAGATGGTTCGGTGTCGTAAACAGCCCTTTGGCTGGGTTTTTATCTCGCGGATGATCGTGATCATCTGTCTCCTGATTGTCATCGTTGCTGCAAATATCCTTGCCCTTTCTGTAACCAACCCGGTCTTTAAGGACGGGGTCGCGTTCCTCAACGCGAACTTCTGGCTCCTGATGCTCATTGCTGTCATCATCCTTGTCGGGGACCTTTTCACCGCCCTGCCCTTCCCGCTCAACCTGCCCGGCCCCATCATCAAGGCCGTGGGAAGTGTCTTTGGATTTGCATTTCTCCTGCGGATCTTCCAGTGGGTGGATGGCGTTACGTCAACCAACATCTACCTGGCGTTCCTTCCCCTTTCCTTCCTGATAATTCCCCTGGTCTTCCTGATTGTGCTCGTCTGCGGGTACTACGAGATCCTGCGCCAGCTCTGGTGGGTGCCCCGGGCCGAACCCGTGACGGGCGACGGGCAGATCGTTCACCAGGCCCCGGTAATTCCCGATATCCCTCCCGGCTCGATCACCGATGCAAAATCCTGGGAGGACATTGGTGCAGAATTCCGTCTCATGCTCTATGACCTGATCCACCGGTTCCGCGAGGAGATCCGCAAGGAATAAACCCCCCGCCGGGAATCTGTGGTCCGTTGTATCCTGATCTTCTGCTAGGATTGGCTTTATGAAAAACCGCTGGCAGTCAAAATGCCATACAGATGCCATCACAAAATGCCTGCCCCTTTCGGGAAAACCCTGAAACAGCAAAAAGGGAAAAATTGAGAAAAAACTCAGAACCTGGGTTTCCGGTGTTTCGGCAGGCAGTCCCTGCAGTATACCGGCCTTCCTTCCGTGGGCTTGAAGGGGACTTCGCACTCTTTGCCACAGTCTGAACAGACTGTCTTTGTCATTTCTCTGGGACCGAAATTCCTCGGGCCACCAAAACTCTTTCTTTCCATTGTTTTTACTCATGCAGTTGTGGACTGCAAATAATACAATACCCCATCCAGTATATATACATCTGCACTTGGATTGGCATTTTTTTATATAAGCAAGGAAATGCCGTCAGGGAATAATCTCACAGCCGTTGAACTTCTCGTGGGCAAAGTCCTGGAGGGAAATTTTCCTGGTCCTGATGAGTTCTCTGACCCGGGGCAGCGCTTCATGGAGGGCATCATGCAGGTTCTGCACGGTCCCGCAGACCAGCTGCCGTTCCTCTTCTCCCCACGGTTGCGTGATATTGGAATACAGGCATCTCCCCCCGCAAAAATCCAGGATCGAACATGTTCTGCATTCATTCCCGATACTGACTGTTGGGAGATTTTTCGGATCTGCATCAGAGATGTGGCCCACATAATACCGGGACATGCCGATCATGACCGGACAGGGGCCGATGTTCCCATCGGTCATGATACTGTAATTGGCATACCCGGACCCGCACCGGAGCCGGCTTTTTTTCCCCCGCAGCAGGTCTTCCATGGGATCGAGGAACGGGTACCATTTCAGGACCGTGCCGGTCTCTGCCATCTGATTAACCCAGTACGAAACAAGCGTGCGGATTCCGGGATTGTAATCCCGAGTTGCCCAGTCCCGGAATTCTCGCAGGGCATAGTCCCCCGCAAAATTTGCATCCACCTGCCAGTGGATTGAGGAGAATGCATAATCCGGATTGGATGCAAGATGCCGGACCGCATCCACGATACGTGTGGACTCTGTCACGGTCATCCGTGCGATGAGCTCCCCGGTATACCCGTTGGCCCGGATCGTGCGGACATTTTTCATCACCCGGTCATAAACGCCGGCGCCACGGTTTGCATCCGTCAGTTCCTTTGTGCCGTCAAGGGACACGAGGATCGTACTGAAGCGGTTGACAACAGCGGGGGAGAGGCGGTCCAGTAAAAGGCCGTTTGTCTGCATCATGAACCGCTGGCCGGGACAATTCCGGACAATTGTTTCCACCAGATCTGCCCGCATAAGCGGCTCCCCACCATAGAATGTGAGGGTCGGGTCCGGATCTTTTTTGAGGAACTGGTACAGGAGTTCAAGGTCAAAAGCAAGGTCAATGGGAAGATCCTCATCGATCTTCAGCGCCCGCTCCCCTTCACTCTCCTCCAGGTCAAGAAATGCCTTGGCCCGGCAATACGTACAGCAGAGATTGCATTCATCTGTGAGGATGAGATGGAAGTACATGGAAATGCCATAATCTCTGGACTTTCCCGGGCGAAAAAACCTGCCGGAAACCTTTCCTTTTGTACCAGCGGCAGGTTCGGTGTTGGGGCACAACATTTTTCATAACATTTAACCCAACCACCGGTTACTGATTGGTATGGCAGCTGGCGGGTTCTTTGATCCAAACATTGAGACCATGGACCGCGGAGATCTTGATACGCTGATTGATGAACGCGTCCGGTACACGGTCCGGTACGCGGCGGAACACTCCCCCTTTTACCGCCACTGGTTCGCTCACCATGCAATCAATCCCGCTGATATCCGCGTCCATGAAGACCTCCTGGATTTGCCGCTGATTGCCGGAAAAACAATCCGGGAACACCAGCCCCCGGTGACAAAGGAGTTTGAGTTCCGGTCCGCAGCCTGTGCAGATATCTTCTCGATCCAGGAGACCAGCGGGACGAGCGGTACGCCAAAGGGCTTTTTTTTGACCTGGGATGACTGGAAGCGGTACGCGGAGAAGTATGCCCGGAGTTTTGTATCGCAGGGGTTTGGCAGGAAGGACCGGATCGTTGTCTGCGCCTCGTATGGCATGAACGTGGGCGCAAACACGATGACCATCGCGGCGCAGAGAATCGGGATGGGAATCATCCCGATGGGAAAATGCACCTTTGATTCCCGGATCCTCACCAGATACCGGCCTACGGCAATCGTGGGCAGTGGTTTCAAGCTTCTTCGTCTTGCCCGGCGCCTGCGTGCCGAAGGAATTCAGCCCGGGGATATCGCCATCGACAAGCTGGTGTGCGGCGGCGAAAGTTTTGCAGAAGAGTCCCGCAGGTATCTTGCCGGGCAGTGGGACTGCCCGGTATACAACACGTATGGCAGCACGGAAGGTACCATGTGTGGTGAATGTACCAGCATGAACGGGCTCCATGTTCCTGAGGACTTAGTACACCTTGATGTGTACAATCCCCGCATTGAGTCGTTTGTCCCGGATGGCGAATGCGGGAGGGCAGTGCTGACAACCCTGCTGCCGGTTGGTCAGAAGAGCGGCATGCTCCTTTTGAATTATGATACGGAAGATACCACGGTGATCCAGTCCCGGGAAAAATGCGCCTGCGGCCGGACTCACCTGCGGATCCATAATCCCCGGCGGGAAGCTGAGACAGCGTGGATCTTTGGGAATTCCATGAACAGGGTTGATGTTGAAGCAGCAGTCTTCCAGCCGGAGAATATGGAGTATCTCACCGGGGAATACGAGTCCTTTGTCTATGATGGCGAATCGGCAGGGGAAGTCATTCTCCGCATCAGTGTCGAGTGCCAGGATAAGGATCAGTGTGACCGGCATGCTGTTGAAGATCAGGTAATCGGCCGGTTCCTGAAAAACAAACCCGGGATGGCAAAGGAGTACCATGAGGGGAACCTTAAGATCCTGGTCAGTTTTGTTGGCCCCGGTGGACTTGAACTGTCCCGTTCAAAAGGGCGCCCCAAGCGGCTGGTGGACCGCAGGGGCACGGCATGAGTGGCTCCCTGTACCGTAATGACCCGGCCTTTACCGGGCTTGAACTTGTCCTAATGATCCTGTTCCTGATTGGGGCCGCCGGTGTTTTCATTTTCCTCTGCGAGGGTGGCGAGGCCCCCGGTTGGGTACGGACATTTCCCGGCGGTCTTGTTGCTGACAGTATGTACATGTCCGGTGACGGGATCCAACCGGTTGGATCAGTATATGGATTCTCAGCAGGATCATCTGCCCCCGCCCGCCCGGTCCTTGTCCCGGTAGTGAATCCTGGCCGGATGGGATCCGCCCAGGTCATGGTCTCGCTTTTCATCGGGGACACCGGGGCCATCGACATGGATCGCCTGAATATGACCTGGTCTTCTGGGGGAATGCCGCAGCGGATCCAGAAAACCGATGAGCCGGTCCTGGTCTGCCCGAACTGGACGATTGCCGGGAAGTATAATATGCTCCCTGGCCGCACCGCGGATTCCGACAACTGGCTTGAACCCAATGAGCAGTTCATGATCCTTGCCTGTCCCCCGGCATCGCTTGCGCCCTACCAGCAGTTCACCCTGAAGATGTATCCGGAAGGACCTGTCGTACCCCTGTCACTCACCCGGACAACCCCCGGGTATATCCGGCCGGTCATGAATCTTGGCTGATCCTGCCGCACCCCCGGCAAACCACCCATCCAAAACCCCCGCGTGCCGCGCTTTTCGTTCCGGTGCACCATACTGTCCCGGGAGGTATTCTGACTTCATTTGAACGTTTTTATACGATTCTGGGCATTTTAATGGGTTTTTTAAACGGACGAAAAAGTGTGGCAGAATGACCAAAAGAGCCTTAAATAAGTGGCCAAAATTCGGACTTCGACGGCATTTCGACGGAAACCTTATATATTATCAGGCGACACCTTTCATTATCAAAACCCAATAGAGGTTTTGAGGTGTTTAAATGGGAACCAAAATTGGAAAAGAAAAGATTCAGCGCGAAAAGGGATATCTCTACTTCATCGGCAAGGACGGATACGTCTGGGCAGCCCCGATGAAGCACAACAAGTCCGGCAAGAAGAAGAAAGTCGGAACTGAGAAGATCGCCAAAGAAAAAGGCTTCATGTACTACATTGGCAAGGACGGATTCGTCGCAAAAGCCAAGATGAAGAACGCATAATCTCACTTTTTCCTTTTGCACGCAGTCCGTCTGCCTGCCGGAGCAATCCGGCCGGCGGGACTGCTCAATATTTTCCCTTGTGGGGGAGTTTCTCGTTTGTGATTTTTGCTCATACCGGCGGTATTCCATCCCCGGTACCTCAACATTGATATGCATCGACCGGGTAACAAGGGTCAGTACAGGTGCATGCATTGGCCGGCTCCACACGAACTGATGAAAAATTCCGGGAATGGACCCGGGACCAGGATCTGCAGGGCAGCCTTGTTTCCATCTTTGAGCATATCCGTGACATCCCCTATTCCCTCATGGTCCCGGCCCCGGAGGGGGCACCTGCCGGAGAACGGCTGCTTGCCGCAGGACGCGGTTCCTGCGGCGCAAAACACTATCTCCTAACCGAAATGTTCCGCAGGTTGGGAGTTGAGGTGGTTTATGCAACCTTCCCGTTCCTGTGGAATAACCCGGATCTTCACTATCCGGCAGACCTGCGGGAACTCTCGCGCCACCTTCCGGTAGCATACCATCTTGCCTGCCGCGCAAGGATCAACCATCGATGGATCCTCGTGGATGCGACCTGGGACCTGCCACTCGGCCGCGCAGGATTTCCCGTCAACGAACACTGGGACGGGCAGTCCGATACGCTCTGCGCAGTAAAGCCGCTCCGGTCAGCGGTCAGGACCGCATTCTGCCGGACCGCCACCAATGAACCCTGCCGGGGTCATGATGAAGCAGTATACAATCCTCTTGATGGTGAACTGGATCACGAGGATGAGCGCGACCGGGTGCGGTACACCAGGGAAAAAACCCTGATCCGGACGCAGGAAGATCTTGAACGCATCCGCATGTTCTTTGTGAA